>JANOKO010000774.1:0-3895 GCA_031419335.1 Planctomycetota bacterium | reverse complement strand
CAGCGGCATCAGCTCGCCGAGAGTGATGCCGGGGACAGCCGAGTCGATGACCCCGAATGGACCTTTGACCTCGACCGGGGCTTTGGGCTTGGGATCCCACGTCTCATGCTGACCGGGACCACCGAGCAGGCAAATGGCGATGACCGATTTCGCGCGGCCAAACTTCGGGCCGTGATGAACGGCCTCACTCGCCGAAAGTGTCGACGACAGCAATTGCGGCAGAGCAACCGCCCCCATCCCCAGCGACCCCCAGCGCAGCCACTCCCGGCGTACGATCCCGTCACACAGCCGTGAACCGTCGTGTGGAATTGAAAGCATGTCCCCCCCGTCAATCGGTCGCCCCCGAAACATCAGCACTGGCTGATTCGTAAGCCTAACATGCAAGTGCTACGGGGGTCGAGGTCGACGCAGTGTCTCGTCAATTTCGGTCCGCGCAAGTGGGAGTGGATTCAGTCGCATAATCAACGCAACTTTTATTGATGACGATGGTTGCGCGTTGTCTTCTCGGTTAACGCTGAGCAGACGCATCAATCGTGTTGAATTTGAGCAGTTGACATTTGGCGGGACACTGCGTCTAATCTTTCACCCGATGGTGTTGTGTAGGGAACAGCACACATGGAGTTTACTGCGCCCGCTCGAATCTGATTCGGGGGTGGGTAACATCATCGGAATCAGTCCACATCGGAAGTTCGGAGACATCATGAAGAAGTTTGTGTCGTTCATGGCAGTTGCCGCAATTGCCACCTGCCTGTTCGCCCCCCAGGCTCAGGCTCGCCCGCAGTACGCCAGTGCCTTGAAGAAGGCGTATCCTGACAACGCCAAGGTCAATGTCGAGAAGAACTGCGGCGTTTGCCACGGCAAGGGCGGCATGAACAAGAAGGTCGTCAGCGACTATGGGAAGGCCCTGAAGGAAGCTCTCGAATTGAAGCCGATGCAGCAAGAGAGGGATGCTGGAAAGATCACCGCCGCACTCAAGAAGATTAGTGAAGCGAAGGAAGGCGAGAAGACCTACGAAGAAATCCTCATGGCTGGCGAGCTGCCGAAAGCCGCTGAGTAGTTTTCACTGCCGTCTCTGACGCGAACATCGAAAGCCGCCTGTATCCAGGCGGCTTTCTTTCATTGAGAGCCATGCGGCGACGGCCTGCCGCTCTGGGTCTGGTCGCCATTCAGGATCACGTCGAAATCGTTCCTCGCAAACGAGCCAAACGATGAATGAATGCGTATCGTTCTCTTTCCCCACTCACCACTTCCCTCTCACCCTCCCCATGCCCGCCACGTTCCAAGAACTCACCCCGCAGAACTTCTCCTATAACAGCCCCCTCGGCTGGTGTCCGGCGTGTCAGGGGCTGGGTGTCGAGCGCGGGACCGACCAGTCGGCGATCATCTCGAATCCGAACTTGTCGCTGTGGGAACGGGCGGTCAACTTCTGGCCCGACCCGCGATCGAACCGGCTGTTTGCCCGCATGCTGTCGGCACTGACCACGGAACTGGGGATCGATCCGCACAAGCCGTGGTATCAGTTGGCCCCGCTGCAACAGCGGTCGGTGATGTATGGACTGGAGCGGGAGGTCGCGGTCCCGCCCGAAGCGAACCAGCCAGGGTTCAAGTTCCTCTACAAGGGGATCTACCCATCGATCGAAGAGGCCACTCGCGTCAGCTACACGCACCGGTCGCTGTTCCAAGACCTCGTCGGCGAGCGACCTTGCTCGGTCTGCAATGGCGATCGCATGCGCGATGACGCCGCGTCAGTGCGGCTGAACGACACGACGCTGCCGCAGTTGTGCAAGCTCCCACTGACGGAGGCATTGGAGTTCCTCAAGGGGATCAAACTCACCAAGGAGCAGAAGAAGATCGCGGGCGATCTGCTCTCCGAGGCGATTCACCGGTTGGAGTTCCTGGTCGAGGTCGGGTTGCATTATCTCTCGCTTGATCGGTCGATGCCGACGCTCTCGGGGGGCGAGAGCCAGCGAATTCGACTGGCGGGTCAGATCGGGCGGGCGTTGACGGGGGTGCTGTATGTTCTCGATGAGCCGACGATCGGGTTGCATCCGCGCGACAATGGTCGGCTGATCGGGGCGCTCCACCGGCTGCGAGATCTCGGAAATACGGTGGTCCTCGTGGAGCATGACCGCGAGGTATTGCAGGCCGCCGACCGGCTGTACGACTTCGGTCCCGGTTCGGGGCGGCATGGAGGGCAGATCACGGCTGAGGGGACACCGACTGAGATACTCGCGAACGCGGAGCACTCGCTGACGGGGGCGTATCTGAGTGGAACGAAGAGCATCCCGATTCCGAAGGTGCGCCGGTTAGTCAGACGAGAGACGAGAGACGAGGAAGAGCCAGAGAAAGTGATCGCAAAGGCCCTCTCTCCGAAGGGGAAGAAGAGCAAGGCGGCACCCTCGTTGTTCGATACGTCAGATACTGGAGGCACCCTCACCCCCAGCCCCTCTCCCGGGGGGAGAGGGGAGCCGGAGGGACGGGCTGGAAAGCCCGTCCTACTGGACATTCGCGATCACTACGAATCCCCCCCCGGCGGGGCGTGGATCGAACTCACTGGGGCGAGGCAGAACAATCTGCGTCGGGGCGAACTGCATATCCCGCTGGGGGCGTTCACGTGCGTGACGGGACTGTCGGGGTCGGGCAAAAGTTCCCTCGTGATGGAGACGCTGGCTCGCGCGGTGGCTCGTAAGCTGACCCGCTCCGGCGAGGCTCCCGGCCCGCATGATGAGCTGCGCGGGACCGAGAAACTCAACAAGGTGATCCTCGTCGACCAGTCGCCGCTGGGGTCGACACCCGCCTCGAACCCGGCCACCTACACCGGGGTGTGGGAGCCGATCCGCGATCTGTTTACCCGCATCCCCGAAGCCAAGATTCGCGGCTACAAGCCCGCTCGGTTCAGCTTCAATCGCCCCGGCGGACGCTGCGACGACTGCGAAGGGATGGGGCAGAAGAAGATCGAGATGCACTTCCTGCCCGATGTGTGGGTCGAGTGCGTGACCTGTCGCGGCAAACGGTTTAACAAAGAAACGCTGGCGGTCACTTATAAGGACCATTCGATCGCGGATGTGCTGAATCTGTCGATCGGTCAAGCCCTGGAACTGTTCGGCAACATCCCCAAGATCCGCGCCCCGCTGGCCACATTGGCGGCAATCGGACTCGACTATCTGACCCTCGGCCAATCCGCAGCCACGCTCAGCGGCGGCGAGGCCCAGCGAGTGAAACTGGCTGCGGAACTCGCACGTCCGAACAATGGCCAGACGTTGTATATCCTCGATGAGCCGACGACGGGGCTGCATTTTGATGACATCCTCAAGCTGATGAAAGTGCTGATGAGCCTCGTCGAGCAGGGGAACACGGTCGTTGTGATCGAGCATAATCTCGATGTGATTAAGACCGCTGACTGGGTGATCGATCTCGGGCCCGAGGCGGGCGTCGATGGCGGGTGGATCGTCGCCGAGGGGACGCCGGAGGATGTGGTCATGCAGGCGGCGATCTACCGGGAATGGTTAAAGGTGAGTGGTGAGAGGTTCGTGAAGGAGGCCGATGCCAAGGGCAAGCATTCTTCCTCCCTCTCCCCCGTGAAAGACTTGAGCCTTGGCAATCAACCCCCACTCGGGGGAGAGGGCCGGGGTGAGGGGGCCAATAAGCCTGGTCGACGTGCGAAGCCGCAGCCTCTCCCCACTCAACACTCACCTCTCACCACTCACCTCTCCGACCCGGCCGAGGCGTGGGCCATCGCCCGTCTCGAACTCTATCAGACCGAAACCAAACGCCCCGTGCCGATCCGCTGCTGGACCGGCGAACTCCTTGCGCCGCTGCTGGAGCACGAAGAACGTGGCGAGATTGAAATCTTCCGGGCGGAGGAAGCGGCCAAGAAGCAAGCGGGCGACATCGA
>JANOKO010000773.1:0-1603 GCA_031419335.1 Planctomycetota bacterium | reverse complement strand
GTTGCAGCACAAGTTTTCTGGTTATCCCCGGCAGGATGTTGGAGTCCAACGGAGCTGTCACCAGGGCTCCCCTCCGCACGCCAAAGACAGTCGAGTGCGAGCCTTCCGTAATCGCGCCCGTTTGGGTCGTCATGATCGCCTCTCCGCAACCTGCTTCCACTGCGGCTTGGGAGGCCAGGACATTCCCCAGCAGATTGAGTGACTTGATGTCGCAGCGCTTCCACCGCAGATCGGGAACAAGCAGGACACGGATTCCGGATGCACGGTGGGCTGCATAGGGATCGATGTCATACTCCTTCACGTATATCAGTTCATTCGGAGCGACCAGTGTCTGTGGAAACGCGTGCGAGCGCGGGGCCGCGCCGCGCGAGACCTGCAAATAGACGTGTCCCTCCAGGACTCCGCTGTGCGCCAACGTGTCATGCACCCGCTGCTCCAGTGAGGCGACATCCGCCACAATTCGCAGCTGACTCAGCGAATCCTTCAATCGGTCAAAATGCGGTCGTCCGAGAAAAATTCGCCCGTGGTAGATCCGGAAGACTTCGTACACACCATCGCCAAACATAAATGCCCGGTCGAGTACGGAGACCCGCACCTCCGAGAGGGGCATCTCGATACCGTTCCAATTGGCCCACTCTGCTCGTGGCATGGGTGAGGTTCCTTTTCCTTGCCGTAGCCACGTTCGCCAGAACGTGGGCTGAGGGAACCGGCGCTCGAATGCGGGTGAAGAATGCAGGAGGCCCGTTGGCTTCAGCAAACGTCTAGAGCATGCGCCCACTTTCTGGCGAAGGTGGTTATGGGGAGGCTATCGGGCCTTCCAATTGAGCCCCGACATTTCCCCGAGGGCCAGCATCAGCGCATGTGTCCCGTTGCGGCCCCAGCCCTTGGCTTGGACCGAGAGATAGAGCTGTTCCGCCAGGGCCAAACCGGGCAGGGAGAGCCCCATGCGTTTGGCCTCCGACAGAGCGATCCCCATGTCTTTGATGAAGTGTTCGACGTAGAACCCGGGGTCAAAGTTGTTCGCCAGGATTCGCGGCCCCAGGTTATCGAGCGACTTGCTTCCGGCGGCTCCCGTCGAGACCGACTTGAAGACCATTTCGAGGTTCAGGCCAGCCTTGTAGCCATAGAGCAGGGCCTCGCAGACGCCAATCATGGTGGTCGAAATCAGGATCTGATTGACCATCTTCGTATGCTGTCCGGCTCCGGCGGCACCTTGATGGATGATTGTCTTTCCCATCGCATTCCAGCAGGGATTCAAGGCGTCGATCACCTCTGGGTCACCGCCGATCATGATCGACAAAGCAGCGTTCTTAGCCCCGACATCGCCACCGGAGACGGGGGCATCGACGGAGTGGACACCCTGGATCTTGGCTGTGTTGTAGATTTCTACGGCCAGACTCGGATCACTCGTCGTCATGTCGACAAGAATATTCCCGGCCTTGGAACCAGCCAATGCCCCGCTGGTGCCCAGAAAGACCTCCCGCACATCACGTGGAAAACCGACGATCGCGAAGATCACATCCGACTTCTCAGCAACCTCTTTCGGAGTCGCTGCCCAAGCCGCCCCCTGATCGAGCAGAGCCTGGGCCTTCGCTTGTGTGCG
>JANOKO010000772.1:0-1289 GCA_031419335.1 Planctomycetota bacterium | reverse complement strand
TGGCATGCAGGAACTCCATCGCGAAGTGGATGCCCTTGAGCTGGCGCCCCGGGGTCTTGGCGAAGAAGTCATTCGGCAAGGTCGAGCCGACCGCCAGGACCACTGCGTCGAACTGGCTCATCAGTTCTTTGGAGTGGATGTCCTTACCGATCTCGACACCCGTCTTGAACACGATCCCTTCATCGGCGAGCAGGTTGATCCGTCGCTCGACGAGATCCTTCTCCAGCTTCATGTTCGGGATGCCATACATCAACAGCCCGCCGATACGGTCGGCCCGCTCGAAGACGGTCACCAGATGCCCGGCCTGGTTGAGTTGGGCAGCGGCTGCGAGACCGGCGGGACCGGAGCCGACGACGGCGACCTTCTTGCCGGTGCGGGAGTGCGGCTTGACCGGCTTGATCCAGCCCTCAGCAAAGGCGCGGTCGACGATGGCCTTTTCGATGGTCTTGATGGCCACCGGCGGCTCGTTGATGCCGAGGGTACACGACCCCTCGCACGGAGCGGGGCAGACGCGCCCGGTGAACTCGGGGAAGTTGTTCGTCTTGTGCAGGCGGTCGCTGGCCTCCTTCCACTGGTCGTGGTAGACGAGGTCGTTCCACTCCGGAATGAGGTTGTGCAGCGGACACCCGGCTGCCATCCCGGCCATCAGATCGCCGGTGTGGCAGAATGGAATGCCGCAGTCCATGCAGCGCGCCCCCTGCTTCTTGAGGTCCGCATTGGGGATCTTCTCGTTGAACTCATTCCAATCGAGTATCCGCAGTTCCGGAGCGCGCTCGGTAGCGGTCTGGCGGGAGAATTCTTTGAATCCGGTGGGTTTGCCCATGATGGTCAGTTTTCAGTGGTCAGTGGTGAGTTGTGGTGAGCGAACGATGAATGAATCAACGGACGATGCGTTCGTGTTCCAGTTTGGGGGAGTGGCCGAAGTTGGCGAGCAACCCGACTTTGAGCCCCGTCGCCTTGAGGTCGTTGTGGAGCTGTGCCCGGCAGGTGTCGGACAGAGAGCTGGCGGCTTTGAGTTCGACGATGACGATTCCGAAACAGATGAAGTCTGGTTCGAAATGCCCCGCTAGGGGTTGGTCCTTGTCGTTCAGCTTGACTTCAGGTTTCGACGTGAAAGGGATTCCTTGTTCAGTGAGTTCGAGGATCAAGCAGTTGTGGTAGACCGATTCGAGGAACCCGCAGCCCATCTGGCGATAGACCTCAAAGTAGGCTCCGAGAATCCGGTGAGTCGTGACCGCTCACCGCTTCGACACAGCGGGAGCCTGCTCTCCAGCCGCGGACGCTGCGGC
>JANOKO010000771.1:0-8004 GCA_031419335.1 Planctomycetota bacterium | reverse complement strand
GCACCCCGAAGGGGTGACACATCACAGCCCAGGGTCGCGACCACCGGGAGCGCACCCTGGGGCAAGCCGCCCACCGAGAACGAACCCTGAAGGGGTTCCACACGTCGCGAGCGGGTGTACAACCCCTTCAGGGTTGGGCTGTCCTGGGCCGCGATTCCCAGGGTGCGCTCCTGCGTCGCGACCCTGGGCTGTGATGTGTCGACCCCTTCGGGGTGCAGAGGCCGGCTTGTTGAGGAGTGGTTTTCTGGCTGACCGCTGACGGCTGATGCTTCTTCTTCGGTTGCGGCAGAGCCGCGCTGCGTTCATCCGTGTCCCTCTGCGGCGATTCTCTTGGTCCCAAGTTCCGCTGGATGGCACCCGGGGCATGCGTCGGACGGACATCCTTGTCCGTCCAGTTTCCAGCGCCCCGAGGTGGGAGGTTGACTTTCGGTTCCCATGCGACCCGCCAAATACGACCGGACGCCCATCGGGAACGGGTTAAAACCCGTTCTACGACGGGGACTCCTCGTCTTCCTCTTCGACTCCATCCGGCCTCGCGAACCCGTACTTCTTGAGCCTTCGGTCGAGCGTCGTTCTCTCAATCCCGAGCATCCGGGCGGCTTGCGACTTATTCCACCCACACGATCGCAGCACGGCCTCGATATAGAGCCGCTCGACATCGTCGAGGCTCCGGGCCGCTTGGATCAGGCTGTCCCAGAGGCGGTAGCGGGGGTCGAAGGCGGTCTCGCCGGTGGGGGCGTCGGGTTCGGGGGACGGTTCGGCGGTGGGTGCGGCGACGAGCGTGAGGGATGAGGGGTTCGCTGGCGCTGGCGGGGCGTGCGGGTGCAGTTCCAGTTTCGAGAGGACGATGTCCTCCTCGTTGATGAACTCCCGCTCGCACAGGATCACGGCTCGCTCGATCACGTTTCGCAGCTCGCGGACGTTGCCCGGCCACGTGTGCTTGCACATCTTGTCAATCGCCGATCGATCGAACCCCCGCACCTTGGACTTCTGGTTGCGGACGAAGCGCTCGACGAAGTGCCGGGCGAGGTCGGGAATGTCCTCGGGGTGTTCGCGCAGCGGCGGGGCGAACAACTCGATCACCTGCAACCGGTAGAACAGGTCGCTGCGGTATTGTTTGTCGCGGACGGCTTGTTCCAGGTCGCGATTTGTGGCGGTCACGACGCGGACATCGACGCGAATCGTCTTGCCGCCGCCGACCCGCTCGAACTCCCTCGTTTCCAAAACGCGCAGGAACTTCGTCTGCACCTCCAGGCTCATCTCCCCGACCTCGTCAAGGAACAGTGTCCCGCCGTGGGCCTGCTCGAACTTGCCCGCCTTCATCCCGGTGGCTCCGGTGAACGATCCCTTCTCATGCCCGAAGAGTTCGCTCTCCAGTAGCGACTCCGTGAGCGCCGCACAGTTCACGCAGATGATCGGTCCATCGCGGCGGGGGCTGTTGAAGTGGACCGCGCGGGCGACCAGTTCCTTGCCGACACCGCTCTCGCCGCGAATCAGTACCGTGGCGTCCGACCGGGCCACGCGACCGATGGCCTGCTTCAGTTTCTGTACCGCCTGGCTGTTGCCGATCAGCTCGGACTCCATGCCGAGTTGGGCTTGGTACTCCTTGCTGCGCTGTTCCGAGATGATGAGGTTCTGGGCCAGCTTCTGGCGGTCGCGGGTTTTGCGGACGAGGCCCGCCATGTGGTCGGCCACAGCCAGCGTGTACTCCAGATGCCGACTGTCGAGCGGGTCGGTGACCGAGGTCGAGTAGAGATGAATCACGCCGATCGGTCGGCCTTCGAGGCGGATCGGGGCACAGACCACACTCTCCGCGTCCAGGATTTCGAGGCTCTTACTGCGAGCCAGCGACGTGTTGTGCGACACGTCGTGGGCCAGGATCGCCTCGCGCGATCGGAACACTTGCTCCGACAAATAGGACGAGAACCGCAGCTCCTTCGGCTGGTGATCGGGCACCCGCATGGCCAGGACTTTAAGGAGTTTTGGATCGGCGACCTCGGCCTCCTCGGGCAGTAGCAGCAGTGCTGCCATGGAGGCCGGGATCACGCGGAGCAGCCCGTCGAGGGTGATGTCGGCGAGGGCCTCGATGTCATCGGCGACCTGCATCGACTGCGACAATTTGAATAGGTCCGCCGCCCCCAGTGGCCCGACGCGTGTGGACTGGACGCCTTCGATGGCGTCGTACTGCGTCATCGATTTGCGTTCGATGATGGCGAATCCGTCCTGCTCATCTGTTGAAGCGGCCAGCGAATTCCCCAGTCCGTCGACCGGGGTTTGCTCGGGATGAAACGCCGTCATCTGAATCGTAAAATCACCGACCGAGATCGTCTGGCCGGTCTGGACGACGGTGTCGCTATCGATCTTGGCCCCCTCGACGAACACCCCGTTGCGGCTCTGGTTATCGCGGACGTACCACGTTCCGTTCCCGCAGAACACCTCGCAGTGGACGCGGCTGCATTTGCGGTCGGGGACGACTAGCGTGTTGCCGGGAGTGCGGCCAATGGTCACCCGCTGTCCGGGCCGGATCTCCACGACCTGGAGCCGAGCCGAGCCGCGCTGGAGGATCAGGTAGCGGATGTCTGAGGCCGGGGACATGCGTTGCTCGCGGGTGTGGTGTGTAGTGTGTGAGAAGAGGGGGAGATAGGGGGTGGGGGAGATGGGGAGTGGAGCGCTTTCTGGCTCTCGTCTCTACTCTCTCGTCTCTCATCTGTCCCCCGGCGGTGTGTGACCCATGTCGGCCATGAGCATCTTCATGTCTTCCCACACCGGCTTCTTCGCCTCGGGACTTCGCAGCAGGTACGACGGATGATAGGTACACAGCACCTTCGCCCGGCCATGTTTGAAGAACTGCCCGCGCAGCTTGCCGATCGTCTCAACGCTGCCCAGTAAGTTCTGAGCGGCGGTCGAGCCCCAGCAGACGATGTACTCGGGGTTGATGATCGCGATCTGCCCGTTGAGGTACTCGCGGCAGTTCTGCGCCTCTTCCGGTGCCGGAGGGCGGTTTTCAGGAGGACGACACCGCAAGATGTTGCAGATGTACAACTCCTCGCGCGTCCAGCCGCAGGCCCCGATGATCTTGGTGAGCAACTGGCCCGCGCGACCGACGAACGGTTCGCCCTGTTCGTCCTCATCCGCCCCGGGGGCCTCGCCGATGAACATCACGCGGGCGTTCGGATTGCCCACGCCGAACACCGTCTGCGTGCGTGTCGTGGCCAACTCGTGGCAGCGCGTGCATTGCGAGACACGAGCCGCTAAGGCGACCAACCGGCTCTCGCGGCTCCCCGCTTGAGCGATCTCGGGCGCGATCGCCACGACCGGAAGAGTGGAAGGGGCGACAGTCTTAGAGGCACTGGACTTGCGAGCCATATCGGTCTGGTCGTTCTCAATGAAAGCGGACGGGTGCACGGGTGTGGCCACGCCGGAGGGCTCATCACTGACTGGCAGGACTTCCAGCGCAGCCACACGCTGCAAATGACTCAACCCGGCGGAGTGCCAGCTGCGAAGAATTTGCTGCAGAGCCCGCCCTGTCGACATGACACACCACTCAACCCGGAATCTTATGGGCGTCACGGTCTTCGTAAACGCCTCAGCCGCATGGTAGCGAGTCACTGACGACTGGTCGCGTCTCGCGAACGGAGCAGCCTGGGTGCTTCGCATCAGCCTTGATCCGATTTGGGAGGCTCCTCGACCGGTTTGGATTCACCCATATCCCTTCGTATACTACCGCACCCCGTCACTGTCGTGCGTCTTGCACGGCAATTTCGGGCATTTGTGGGAGATCTCTGTGTTGGCCGGTCCACTTCTGACTCGTGAGGCGCTGACCGCCCCGCGTCATCCCAAATTGTTCTTCATCCGGGCAGGGTATCTGGCTGCATTTGTGGTGCTGATGTACACGGCGGGTCAAGCCACGTTCGAGCGGCGACCGGTCCAGACTCTGGGTGACTCGGCGGCATTTGGACGGTTCTTGTTCGACCTGTTCGCGATGGTCCAACTGACCCTCGCTGCGGCTGCGGCACTCTTGTTCAGTTCGAGTGTCGTGTCTCAGGAGAAAGACAAGCGAACACTGGTTCTCCTGTTGATGACTGACCTGACCAATTTTGAATTGGTGGCCGGAAAGTTGGCGTCGAGTTTGCTGTTGGTGGTGATGTTGATTGGTGTCTCACTGCCCGTGTTTGCCTTATTGGCGATTCTGGGTGGAATCTCCGCAGCCCAGATCTTCTGGGTCGAAGCGGTATGTCTGTCGACTGCGGCCCTCGTCGGCAGTTGGTCGACGCTGGTCGCTTTCTGGCGAGATAAGACGTTCCAAACGTTGGCAATCTGCGTGATTGGAGCTCTGCTCTGTGTGGGTGCAGTGGAAGGAGTGGCCGCAATGGGAGGCTCCTCAACGCTCTGGCTCGCGCAGACATTCAATCCGTACCGCGCGATGGCTGCTGTCCTCGATCCGTTGGCCAGCCAGCCGCAGGTTGTGAACCCCGTGCCGACCGCACTGTGGCCGGTGATTGCCAGTTGCACGCTGGCTTCGGTATTGGGGGTGGTGACCATGATTATGGTGCGCATCTGGAATCCGTCGCGTTTTGCCTTCGATCAGATGGCAGAGCCGACACCGGAGGAGCGAGCCGCAGCAGCGGCATTGGATCTGGCTCCCGCGACGCACGCCCAACGCGAGCATCGTGAGATCTGGAGCTTGCCGGTGCTGTGGAGAGAGGTTTGCACGAGAGCGTATGGCCGGAAAATGATCTTTGTGAAGCTGGCCTATTTCGTCCTGGCCGGGTTCATCGTGTTCAACTTGTCGCAATCCTACGACAGCCAGCAGATCATCCTCGGGGTGATGTCGCCCATTGCGTTCGCGTTCGTCTCACTCAGTCTGGTGACGTTGATTCTGGTGAATGCCCAGGCCGTAACCTCGCTGACTTCGGAGCGTGATGCCCAGACGCTGGAACTGCTGCTGGTCACGAACGTGACTGCCAAGGAGTTCGTATTCGGAAAACTCGGTGGAATCTTCTTCAACGCCAAAGAGGTGATTATCGTCCCGATGTTTCTGTTGCTGGCTTTAGCGATGCGAGGTGACTTTTCGCTGGAAAACGTGTCGTATGTCCTCATGGGCTATCTGGTGTTGATTGCTTTTTCAGCGATGGTCGGGCTGCATGCGGGATTGACATACGGTCAGTCGAGAGCCGCCATTGGGAACAGTTTGGGGACGGTGTTCTTTCTGTTCGTCGGGATATTTGTGTGCATGATGTTGATCGTTGAGGCGCGGTCGTCGTTCACCCTGCAGCTCACTCCGTTTCTGGTGTTCATCTTGGGCGGCAGTCTGGGACTGTGGGCTTCACTCAGTAAGAAGAATCCCTCGTCCGCCTTGATGATGGCGTCCGCACTACTCCCGTTTCTGACGTTCTACGCAATCACGGTGTACATTATGGAAGGAACCTTGGGAGTCTGTCTCTCGGTCGTGGCCGCCTACGGCTTCACGACGCTGGCAATGCTTGTCCCGGCGATCAGTGCGTTTGATGTCGCCATTGGACGGAGTTCGGCGGATAAGGGGTGATCTGGACACACCTCTTGGGCGACTGCTCAGTTCGAATTCCGCGACTGGAGCCACTGATCACGAGCCGTTTTGCCTCTCTCGAGCAGGGCTTCAATTCTGGTGAGGTGACCCGAGTCCAGTGCTTCGACGAATTGCTGCAACACGACGATCAGTTGGCGAAGGTGGTTCGCCACAGCGTCTTGGTTCTCGTTCAAAATCGAGGCCCACAGCGCGGAATCTCCACTGGCCACACGTGTAGTGTCTCGGAATCCGGTGGCTGCCAGCGGCCAAGCATCGGATGTCAGCAGCGAGGCGACTGCGGCAGCAGTGGCGTGGGGCAGATGGCTGGTGAGTGCCACGATCCGGTCGTGTTGTTCGGGAGCGAGTCGGATGGTGCCCATGCCGAGGGCGGTCCAGAACTGCTCGATGGACTGTACCATCTGCTCAGAGTGCCCCGTCGGCGTGATAGCACAGATGCGACCCTCGAACAGGTGGGCGCTGGAGTGTTCCCATCCGCCCTGTTCTGAGCCAGCCATGGGGTGGGAGCCAATGAATGTGGCCATTCCGGGTTGAGGTGAGCCGAGATCTCGGCAGATGCGGGCCTTGACGCTGCCAGCGTCGGTGATCAAAGCCTGACGAGAAGCGACTGATTGCAGCGCCCGCACATCCTCTGGAATACGCTCCACCGGCGTGCAGACAATTGCCAGGGAGAATGGCCCTAACTCGGAGGCTGAAGTCGCGACCGCATCCAACAGTCCGGACTCCTGAGCAGCCAGGAGTCGCTCGCGGTTGCGACCGAGTCCGGTGATTGTCCTAGTCAAACCCCGCTCTTTCAAAGCCCGAGCGATCGACCCTCCGATCAACCCCACACCGACCACAACGACATGGTCGAACAGAGACTCGGGTGTACTGGCTGCGGAGGGCGTCATGGGAAGGGTGATGCTGCGGTAGGGCGGGGCAGGGGACTCATCACACATTCTGAGGGAGGGACTCAGAGTGGGGCAAGGCTGCTTTGGGCACTGGCCCACCACTCCGGGGGACACGCGGCATTCCTGGTGGGCTGGCGCTCCAAAGCGAGCTTGTCCCACCCTACCTCGACTTCGCTGCCGGAGGCATCACGTCAATCGCCGATCCCCGGACCACGCGGAAGCCGTGAAAATGGCTGGCACCTCCATCGAGTCCGAGCGTATACCCCCGGTTGAACGTCTCACAACCGACTGCTTTGCTGAAATAAGCTCCGCCTTGTTCGACGTGTGCCTGAAATTTCCGACCGAATTCGAAGCGGCCGATCCGGTTCACGGGATCCTTGCCAAATGCGGGCCACTTTTGATGGCCATCGAGGCAGAGTTCAGACACGTTTCCCTGCATGTCATAAATGTTCCAGCGGTTGGGCTGCTTTTGCCCGACCTCGTGCATCCCCCTCCCACCTTCTCCTGCTGGTCCATCAAACCACGCATACTTTTGCAACTCTGTCTCATCGTTGCCGCAGAAATAGATTCCCTGTGCCTTGCCAGCCATGCAGGAGTGATTCCATTCGGCTTCCGTCGGAAGTCGATACTCTTCGTTCGCTCCCAGCCGGTCTCCTGCGCGCTCGCTGTCTGTCAGACGTTTACAGAATTCAACAGATTCTCCCCAGGTCATGTAGTGTGCGGGCAATCTGGGACCAACTTGGACAGTGATCTTTTCTCGACTTCTCGCATTTCGGTCAGCCCATGTCGAGGCCATCATCACCTTTTTCCATTCGTCCTGAGTGACTTCGTACTGACCGATCCAATAGCCAAGGGTCAGAGTCACTTGTTCTTTGTGGAAGTCATCGGAGCCGAATTTCAGCGGATGCCCCCCATACCATTCGTTCGTATAGCTCCCGGGCGGACACCAGATGAGCGGCATTTGCAAACCGTTATCACTCCTGACATCGCCTGGTTTCACCTCCTTGTTGGTCGAGGCGTGTTGGCCAGGATTCTTGGGGCTGTCCGCGTACGCAGTCGCGAAACTGGCGATCAAGACAATGCCCACAATCATCAATGAAGGCGAAATCATACGACGAAGAACGTTCATCAATTGCTCCAACGACAAGAAGTGAGTCCAAAAAGAACCAACCTGGACCAGTGGGGCGCTCACTCTTTCCTCTCATCCAAATCCACCGGCACGGGGAACTTTACCGTAATCAACTCCCCGCCACGACGGATCACGAACTCGGCATCTTGGCCCGGCTGGAGCAGATTGAGTTCCGCTTGCAGCGTGCGGACCGAGTTCACGACCTTGCCGTTGAGGAACACGATGAGGTCGTCTGGCTGGAGCTTGGCCTTCTCGGCATCGGTGCCGGGGAGGACTTCGTCGATGTAGGCTGGGGTGCGGAACACGATGTCCGGGACGAGGATCATCCCGAACGTGCGCGGGGGGATGTTGCGGGCGGCAGCCAGCGGATCGACGACGGCGGAGCGGGTGTACTCGCCCTGCATCATCGCCTTCAGCGTCGG
>JANOKO010000770.1:0-5541 GCA_031419335.1 Planctomycetota bacterium | reverse complement strand
TTCTCCACGGCGACAGCGACCTGGATCGCCAGTTGGTAGAGCGACTCCTCATCGTCATCAGTGAAGAGGCCATCGTTCTTATTAATCAGTTCGAAAGCCCCGATCCGCTGGCCCGCCGCGTTGATCAGCGGGACGCAGAGCAGGGTTCGCGTGCGGTAGCCCCCTTTATGGTCGACGCTCTTATCGAACCGCGGATCGGCATAGGCATCGTCGACGCGAACCGTCTTGCCGGTCTGGATCACCTGGCCCACGATCCCGCGATTGTCGGGGAGCCACAGCTTGCCCCCCTCGACGCCGAGAGCGGGGCAGGCGACGAGCTGTTTCTGGTCTCGATCCCACAGAAAGATGCTGGCCCGGTCGCTGCCGAGCAAGCGGGTCGCCTCGCGGGCGATCAACTCGAGAAGTTCCTGTGGCTCGCGAGCACTGGCGAATGTGCGGGCGATTTCCAGCGTGGCTCGCAAACGTTCCAGCCGCCGCGAGAGCTTCTCAGTGGTCCCCAGAAACCCTGCGGCGTGGGCGAAAATCTGCCCGACCAAGAGCAGCTCCGGCAACTGCTGTTCGGTGACCCGTCCCCCGGTCAGGCAGAGAACCTGATGGTTCGCCGGAGTGATCGGGATGACCGCCACGGAGTCACCCTGGATGTCCGACCACCCAGCTGCGTCGCGGTCAAGGGCCTCGTCCATCATTTGTGAGGGAAGGCCCGCTCGGGGACGGATTCCATGCTCGGAGATCACAGCCCAAGGGGGTGTCCGGGTAGCGATTCCGGCCCATTGCACGTTGAAGTATGTGCCAATTTGCGGCAATCCGACCGCTGCGAACTTCAAGAAGTCAGAGTGAGAACAGGAGAGCGCCGCGAGTCGGTCACACAGTTGAGTGAGTCCAAATTGCGGATTGGAGTGATTGAGAAAGGGATGATCCTGCCAATTGAGCCAGCGGGTCGACACAATAGACTCCGTTGTTAGTGCGATTCGGACAATTCGAGGACACTCGTGATTGTATTCGTATCGATCCGACGACTTCAAGGGTTCTGCTTGTCGTCATTTTATTGGCATGGCATATGCAGGACACTTGGGAGGCGTGTCTCGGAAGATTGTTTCTGGAAAAGTGATTCGCATGCGAACTTTTCTCTGATCCAAGCATCCAACAGATACGTACATCTCTCCAGTGAGAACGAAAGAACTCACCGAAGCCCAGAAGTGGCGACAACGTCGCGGTTGCGACCAGCCAGGAAGTCGCCGGAACCCGAGCAACTCCTTTCATGATGAAAGTTGAGTCCCGGATGTTGGGAGGATTCCAACCATGTCCCGTTATAGTCACCCCGCCCTTCGACAACTCACTGAACAGCTCACGCGGTTTAGCCCGGTCGACGTGCGCGTCCAACAGATGGATCGCGCCGAGTTGCTCATCACCGAACTCGATGAAGCCACCGAATACAAATATCCGGAACTGGTCGAGAAGATTACTGGATATCACCCCGACACCTACCCCGATCTGCGGATCGACGGGGCCACTGCCAATCACGATATTCGCTTGCTAGTCGAAGATCTGTCCGCCAGTGCCAACCTCCCCGTCGACCAAGCGGGTGAGCAAGTGCTGACCGTCGAGGATCTCAGCAAGAAGTACAACGTCTCCACCAAGACCGTCGATCGCTGGAGGAAGCGGGGGCTCGTCAGTCGCCGCTTCAAATTCGGCAACCGCACGCGTGTCGGTTTCCTCAACTCCTCGGTGGAACGCTTCGTCACCAAACATGGTGACGAGATCCAGAGAGGTTCGCGCTTCTCCCAAATCTCTGAAGATGAGCGGCAGGACATTGTTCTCAAGGCTCGTAAATTCGCCCGTGTCGGAGCCTGCCCTTCCGAGGTCAGCGAACGATTGGCTCGCATCTTCGGCCGCTCGCCGGAGACCATCCGCTACACCCTGAAGCGTTTTGATGCAGAGCATCCTGAAATCGCCGTGTTCCCAAACGCCACAGAGCAGCTTTCTGACGACCAGCGGACCGAGATCTACAACCGCTTCCGTCGAGGCACCGCCGTCGATGTCCTCGCGGGCGAATACTGCCGGACGAAGGCCTCGGTCTATCGCATCGTCACCGAAGAGCGAGCTCGGTTTCTCTTCGAGCAGCCACTCGACTACATGGACAACGTCGCGTTCCAGTCGCCGAACGCCGATCGGGAGATCCTTTGCCAGGCTCCCGAGAACGACCAGAAGGGCGGAAAGGTCAAGCCCCCTCCCGGTCTCCCCCCGTATCTGTCGAGTCTCTACTCGATCCCGCTCCTCAACCGGGAGCAGGAAGCCCACTACTTCCGGAAGTTCAACTACCTGAAGTCTCGGGCCAGCAAGCTGCGTGACCGCATCGACCGCCAACACCCGAAGTCGAGTGACTTGGAACTGCTCGAAGAGTTGATCGAGCAGGCTCAGCAGGTCAAGAACTTCCTGATCCGCAGCAACCTGCGGCTGGTGGTGTCGATCGCCAAGCGGCACATGTCGCCGTCGTCGAACTTCTTCGAGATGGTCAGCGATGGGAACATGTCGCTCTTCCGAGCCGTCGAGAAGTTCGACTACTCGCGGGGCAACAAGTTCTCCACGTACGCCACCTGGGCCATCATGAAGAACTACGCGAGGTCGATCCCCGCCGAATACACCCGCCTCGACCGGTTCCGCACTGGCACGGACGAGATGTTCGACTACTCGACCGACGAACGCCGCAACCCCTACGAAGACCAGCGGACCAACACCCAGCAGCACCAGGTTATCATGTCGATCCTGGAGCAGTTGGAAGAGCGCGAGCGAAACATCATCATCCAGCGTTTCGGTCTGGCAGATGGCACCGAGCCGTTGACCCTGGAGCAGGTCGGCGAGCGGCACAGCGTGACCAAAGAGCGCATCCGCCAGATCGAGACCCGCGCCCTGCAAAAGATCCGCAAGATCGCCAGCGAGGAGCACCTCGACATTCCGGGGGTGTAGTCGATGAGAGCACGTTTCCGGCGTGCCCGTGCCTCGCTACCCGTGTTCGTGGGCGAAATCACATAGCGTCAGAGAGTGCCAACCGGGCGAGTGACCTCAGTCGATCTCCCGCCTGGCTGTTCTAGGACTCTTGATCTCTTGCCGCCCCAATACGTACCAACGTTGCAAGAGGTTGGAAACTTGCTCTTGGGTTTCGATGTCTGATGAACGGCTGGCGGCCAGTTCACGCAGCCGGGCCGTGGTTTTCTCGTGACGAGCGTTCAACATCCCAAGCAACTTCTTTGCTGCAGCCGAAGCTGTGGGAACTCCGACATCTCCGGCCACACCCAGAGTTGCGATACGGGCCACGAGTTCGGCCTCTCCCGCTGTCTGGCAGACGATGTACTCGCGGCGTGCTTTTCCGAAGTAGACGGTTTCGGTGTCAAACATTGCCCCCCGATCATGAAAGACAGGACGTTCTGTGGGAATGCTGATGCGTTCGCAGTCCTTGGTGGCATGAGTTGCGACCCATCCGGCCACCCATTCGACGAGCGGTACGAGATCGGTTAATTCGAGAGCGTCCCAGGCGTCTGCGGCGTGGTCTGCAATGGCGAACTTGGCGTTGCCCCCCGTGCGGCGGTCCTCCATTTTTTGGATTTCGGTGACACGCACATCGCTGAAGTGCCGCGCCGTCTCTTCGTAAAGACGATCCACCCATCGTGAACGCTCCTGGGGATCGGTCACTCCAAGGAGTTCGAAGACGGCATCGTCGAGATCTCGGCGGTCTTGTTGCTGGAGTTCTTCGGGCAGCCGGATGTGCCGCTTGGCCAGTTCACGAGCCCGCTCGTAGGTGTGGCACTCCTTGAGTGATTGTGCAACCAATCCGCCGACATCTCGTTTGCACAAGGACTTGAATGCAGTCACCAACTTCTTGACGACGCTCTCCGGAACATTCCGAGGATCTGGAACGTCGATAAGATTTACATCAATGACTTCGGTCTTAAGATTCCCCTCGGTTCCCGCATATCGCCCATAGAACGTCTTGAAGAGTCCCAGTGCGGTGGAGTTCAAAATTGCGATCAGAACTGATTGTTCCTTCTTCGTGAGTTGAGCCGCACCCAAATCGTACAAATTGCAATTGCAGACGATCTTGTGTGGATTTCCGGGGATAATGTGACGGTACTGTTGTGATTTTGGCCAGAAGGCAAATCCGGGGTCGACGAGCTTGGTGAGGTCATACCACGGGTCGCGGGCAGCGCATGTGGATCGCTGTGGCACGGGGACTGCCTTGCTCTTGGTGCTGGCGTAAGTCGCCAGCTCACCATACTTGATGTACTTGTAGGCGTGCGTGCCCTTGATCGCGGAAAGCGGAGATGGGACCAGCAAGACAACACGGTCAAGGTCTCGCGCTCGCACGATGGGCCGATCGACTTTCATCAGGCTGTGAACTTCGGCTCGCAGGAACTCTGGCTCGATCGCGTGGTAGGTTCCTGCTCCGTCCTCAACAATCCGCACAGTTCCCGCGACAACCTGGTTGCGAGGGATGCCGACAGCGTTACGAAACTCCTTGTCCTCTTTGTATGTGGCCAGCACGATCTCGGTCACATCTTTCGGCATGAAGAAGGCATCACACCCCGTCTTGACCCCGAATCGAATGTCGACCAACTGGCCCAGCGGCACAAAGCGACTTTGGAACCGTTCCATGATCTCGAAGTACAGGTCGGGAGCCCGCAGATACCGCCCCCACTTTCCCGCCACATAGTCCCCTTCGTCGGCACCCTCGCAGCCATTCAGATACCCGCCGTTTGTGACCGTCTCTTCCGCATCGCCTTCGTCGGCTTCCTCGATCGGTGCGTCCTGGAGTACAGCGCCCGCATTCACGCCCTCGGCCCACAAATCGCCCTGTCGTTTGATCAATATCCGCCAGCGCTCGTCGTGCATGTTTCGCGTCGTGCCTTCAATGGCGTCCCGCAGTCGGTCAACAGCCTTCTGCCGGATTTGCTCCTGTTGCTCCGCCTCTTCTCCCACCCCAGCGCTGGCGGACTGGCCGATAATCTCAGCCAGCGGCTTCTCGAACCGCACGAAGCGCACCGGGCTCTCGCAGCGTGCGTCCTCGTTGCTGCAACGCTCCAAGATCGTGATACAGGTTTTCACGCGGGCATCCGGGAACCAGCGTTCGTTGGAGCTTTCCATGATGGCAATGATCTTGAAATTCAGGAGCATCCAGCGCTGCAACTCAAAGCCGTAGTCCACGTCCAGCCACTGACCGCTGGTCAGGAACCCGAAGTGAGCCCCCTCTTTTAAGAATCGAGCGGCGTGCGGCCAAAAGTAGCAATGCAGATCGGCACGCCCAGATAGCTCAGTTCCCTTGAATGCGTCTGCAACGGCCTGCGCGTACTTGGGCTTGTTCACCTTATCTATTTTCTCTTGCCGTACGTACGGCGGATTCCCGACGACTGCATCGAGCGGTGGGAGCATCACTGGAATCTTCTTGCCAGTGGCGTGCTCGGGGATGTGGCAGAACGCAATCTCCGGTTTTGTAAGCAGGAAATCTCCCCGATCGATGCGCGGATAGTTGGCTTCGTCGTTGATCTCGCG
>JANOKO010000769.1:0-2995 GCA_031419335.1 Planctomycetota bacterium | reverse complement strand
TGAGCCCCACCGGCTGCTCGGGGGCGACTTCGAAGTATTCGGCCAGTCCCTCGTCGAGCCATAGCGGGACGGTCTTAAGTGAGGCGTGGAGTACCCCATGCGTGTACTCATGCCGCAGGTCTTCCAGCGTCTTGTCCCCCCAGTAGGCGTAGACCATCAACTCCTTGGGAGTGCCGATAAAGAAGGCCCTTCGCGCTGGCAGGGCGGGATGACGCTCTCGCATGTACTGCAAAAACCGCGACTCGTCCCGAAACAAATACACCGTAACGGGGCGATCCGCCACGGGCAAATGCAGCGTCGAGCGGACCTCTTTTCGCAAGTTCACCAATTCCTGCAACAACGGGTCATCGCGGTCGATCTCAATGTCAGAGCGGATGGTCAGATGATCAAGCTCGATCTCGCAATGTTTGGGCAATTGCCGCGTCTTGGGAACGGACGTGGTATGGCACCCCACGAAGACACCACTCCACAGGAGTAGCGCACAGCGAATAGCAAGGGGGATACGCGATCCAGACACAGGTCAATCCGTGACACGACAGCTTGGGGAGGCAGGCCGACGATCGTCTCAGAAATGGGGTATGGGCTCAACGGCAATTCAACCAAAGCTACGGTGTGTGCGACCAGATTTCTGGCGTTGGTAAGTGGTAGGCGATCATCAGGTTCCAGAATGTCTTGCACTGGCAGTACTGATTTCGGTCCGAGCCGCACACCACCGCTTCCGGCAACGTGGTGGGCTGTCAGTGCCCGTGCACGTGCCCGAATCAACTCTCGGGGCGTTTGCCGGGTATGTGCGTCACGAAAGTAGGCAGCAGCAGAAATACTCCACGGAGCGACACAGCGATCTGTGGTGAATTCCTGCCTACTTTTCTAATGCACACACGTTTGCCGGTCGCGCGATCAGCGGCAGCCGACTCCAATCCCGACGAAATCCATCCGACGAAATCCATCCGCAGAGATTCACCGCAGAGATTCACCGCAGAGATTCACCGCAGAGGACGCCAAGGATCGCAGAGGGCTTTTTCCGCTGCTGCTTCCTCACCCATGCCTTGGCCTCTGGTCGCTTTCCTCTGCGAACCCCTGCCCCCTCTGCGGTGCCACTTTGTGCGAACTGCAAGGTTTGCTGTCCGGTTGCCATAGTAATTGGCCAGAGACGTTCGCAGAGATCCATTGGGTTAGCTCTACACCAACTCTCTCATCGGCTTGGCATCCTGCTCGACCAGATACTGTGGCGTCCCGGCCTGGTCAAAGACGCGGACGTTTTCGACATCGATCCCGGCGTTCTTATACAGGGTCGCGAAGACCTCTTGGAACTTGACGGGGCGGTCGATCGGGTGTTCGCCGTTGCGGTTGGTGCGGCCTACGACTTGGCCGGTGCGCATGCCGCCGCCCGCCATCACGGCACAGTTCGCTTGGGGCCAGTGGTCGCGGCTGTTCATGCCGTTGATGCGCGGGGTGCGACCGAACTCACCCCACATCACGACCGAGACATCGCGGTCGAGACCGCGCTCGTGCAGGTCGGTCACGAGAGTGGCCAAGGCTTGGTCGAGTTTCGGGAACTCTTCACGGGACTTGATGAAGTTCATCCCGTCGCCACCGTGCCAGTCCCAGCGGCTGTAGTTCATCGAGACGAACCGCGCCCCGGCTTCCACCAACCGGCGGGCCACGCAGAAGTTCTCGACCATCTGCGGAGCCCCATCGCGCTGGAACATCTCGTCACTCTTGCCGTAGCGAGCCACCACCTGCGGGTCTTCCTTGGACAGGTCGAGGGCATCGGCCAGCTTGGAACTGGTCAAGATCCCCATCGCCTTTTGCACGGAGACATCGACGCTCTCCATGGTGCCGTGCGTGTCGAATCCCCGTTTAAGTGAGTCCAGCGCCCCGCGCAGCTTCACGCGGTCCTGCAACTGCTCCAGCGTGACCCCTTTCAGAACCATGCCTTCGTTGGAGCTGCGCGCGGTGCGACCCAGGACGTTGAACGGAGCATGCGAGACGCCCACGAACCCGCCGTCACCGGGTTGTCCCCAAGGTCCGATCGGGTACATCAATCCGATGTGCGAAGGGATCGCCGGACTGACCGGCCCCAACTGCTGCGAGACCCACGCCCCGGCAGACGGCCACCCGCCCGGCGGCTGGCGGTCGCCCATTTTGCGACCGGTCATACACTGATACGCATGATGCGCCCCATCGGAATCGGACAGCCCGCGCACAAGGACGAACTTGTCCATCATCTGAGCGATCTTGGGGAACAACTCACAAATCTCGATGCCGGGCACGTTGGTCTGAATCGGGTTGAACTCGCCTCGGACTTCGCGCGGGGCATCCGGCTTCAAGTCCCACATATCCATGTGTGACGGGCCACCCGGCAGATAGACGTTGATAATCGCCTTGTGCGAGCGATTCGCTGGCTCAGCGCGGAGTACGGAAGAGAGCCCCAACCCACCCAGAGCGAAGCCGCCCACTGTCAGAAACCCACGCCGTGAGATCCCGTCACAGAAGCCGCTGCGGGATGTGTGGGTCTTGCCCAGAATGGTCAGCATCATCAGATTCCGCGAGGGTCACTCTGGCACTGCAACGCACGAGACGCTGGACGATTTTTCATCGGCACGTCCAGACTCATCAGTCTACCTTGATTGGTGCGCTGCGTGCAATTGGAAAGCAGGAATTCGAAGAGTACCGGCGTGACGCAAAAAACGCGGCTGAGAGGTCTGGTTGCTTTCTTAGGAATCGCAACTTATTCTGGCAAGCCAGTCTTCCACGCGATTTCATCGCTGCTCATCGCGCTTTCCAACGGTCGTTCGAGCCTGGTTGTGGAGCAGAGATGAATTCGTGATGTGCCTTCCCAGCTGCGAATTACTCCCAAGGAATCGAAGATGTCTGCTGCACAATTCAGTCGTCGCCTGGCGCTCCGCCACTGGGTGTTGACGGGTCTGTTGGCCTGCGTGCTGAGCGGTTGCCCGGCCACTCCGCCGCGCTCAGGGCGCGCAGCGCGTTGCGC
>JANOKO010000768.1:0-3824 GCA_031419335.1 Planctomycetota bacterium | reverse complement strand
GTCTCCACGGTCTGGCGATCCTCGCCTAGACCACTTAACTTTCCGGATGGCCTCTAAGAAGGACTCCACGAGCTTGTTGGCTCCCGCGTTGTTACGAACGAAATCGTCATTCAGGTTGGTGGGACCATAGATGTTGACCACCGCTTTCACATGACTGCTGACACCCGCATGACCGCCATCGCCCTCCAACTCTTTCACGTCCGAGGAGTACCCGATCATCATCGCCAGATGGCCACCCGCTGAACCGCCCACCACCCCGATCCGGTCGGCATCGATTCCGAGTTCAGCCGCGTGCTTGCGCAGATATCGCACCGCACACTTTACGTCGTTGACAGCGGCGGGAAACTGGGCTTCACCGGAAAGACGATAGCCGACGCTGGCGACGATGTAGCCCTTGGTGGCGAAAACCTGCGTGTAGAGCTTGTAGTCCTCCTTCTTGCCTCCTTTCCAGCCTCCGCCGTGAATGAAGATCAGGCACGGCAGCTTCCCCGTCCTCTCCTTCTGGGAGTAGAGGTCGAGTTTCAGCGACCGCTCGCCCACCTTGCCGTACTCGATGTCACTGCGGAGTTCGACGCTGTCTGGCAGCGGAGATTTGGTGTCGACCAACTTCACCAAGCCCAACTGAATGGCTGCAAAGACGGCAGTCGTGTTCGGATATCCAGCGGGAGCGGGCGGCGGATCGCCACCGAGTTCACTCACTGCTGGACCAGTCAGGATCGGCTCGTCAGCGCGAATCGGTGTGAGCATCCAACCGACGATGAGTATCGCACAGGCACAACATCTCATGAATCAGATTCCTTGTTCCTGGGGCAGTCCGAATCGAATCCATCTTTGGAGACGACACGAAGGCGGAGCGTATTCCACAGCCTTACGCCTCCGGAGCGTCCTTTGGGGGGAGCGGGGCCTTCTTCGGATACCCGATCCAAACCAGCGGTTTGGCCAGTTTATCCGTCGCGGCGGTTTCCAGGGCCTTGAGGACTTCCTGCACCGTGCGGTTGGTGCGAAGATCCCGTTCCAGCTTCTTGACGGTGTCGACGGGAACATGCTGAGCGCCCTGCCCGGGGGCCCCTTCGAGGAATTTCCCCTTCTGATCGAAGACGGCCCAGAAGATCGTCCGAGCGTGCCCCTGGGCTCCATCACGAGCCTTCACAGCAGCTCCTCCTTTGACTCGCTGGCCGCTGACCGTGAACAGGTCGGTCCGCTCGAAGATGACTGCCAGGACGTTCCAGTCCTTGCCACTGAGGAAGCCGAACATACGAGGGGCCTTGCTGTGTGGGGATATGTGACTGGCGGTATCGTAGAGTGTTGTCGCTTGGCTCGAAACAATGGACGCGGAAAGCCCTGTGTGGGCAACCCCTTGAAGTTTGCATTCAGGGTTCGCTGGCACTTCCTCGCCGCTGATCGATTCCGACCGCGAACAGAATGACCAGCCCCAGCACCACTTTTTGCAGGTAACTTTCCACTCGCAGGAGGTTCATCCCGTTCTGGATCACCGCGATGATGAAGGCTCCAATCAGCGTGCCAAGCATCGTCCCCCGGCCACCGGTCAGACTCGTCCCGCCGACGACGACGGCGGCGATCACATAGAGTTCATACATCTGGCCGTACATCGGCGAACCGCTTTGCAATTGTGAGGCCATGAGGATCCCACCGAACCCGGCGAGCAGGCCCGAGCAAACATACGCGGCCAGCAGCACCCGCTCGGTCCGAATCCCGGAGAGTCGCGATGCCTCGCGGTTCCCACCCACGGCGTACAAATAGCGCCCCCACGTGGTGCGAGTCATCACGAAGTGGGCTAAGGAATAGAGGATGCCCAGAAGTAAGACGGAGTTCGGGATACCCAACAGCGTCCCACTTCCCAGCCATGTGAACGCGGGCGGAATCTTGTAGGCCGACTCGCCCCCTGTCAGCATGTAGGCCACTCCACTCACCGCCAACATCGACGACAGAGTCACAATAAACGGTGGCATCCGCAACTGGGTAATCAATAGCCCATTCAAGACTCCCAGGCTCGCCGCAGCTGCGATTCCGGCGAGGGAGCAGGCGACCATCATGCCACTGCTGGCCACGACACCACCGCCAAAGTCTTGAATCAACAGGCAACTCGTCACGGCCGACATCGCGATCAAACTGCCGACCGAGAGGTCAATGCCACCGGTGATGATGACCAGCGTCATGCCAATGGCGACGATCGCAATGACGGAAATCTGGTCGGCGATATTCAACAGGTTGCGGGCCTTGAGGAAGTCGGGCCAGCGGTACGGCTGGGGCGTCATCAGGCGGGGATGTCCGAGGGCGGGGAATTCGTCTTCCAGTTTTTGCCCCCCGAGCCGAAAGAGATCAAATAACGCGAGGTTGCCGACCTCGTGGGTCGTGAGAATGGCCCCAAGCGGTTTTCCAGTGGCATTGAGAGCGTTGAGTGCCTGACGCACATCTCGGGGTTCGCCGCGGACCTCGTGAACGAGGATTTGATGTTCAGCGAAGAGTTCTTTAGCAGCTGTTAAGAACGGTTCGAAGCCTTGGTCACTGGCCGGCAAGGAGTGCGTGTTCCCCTCACTCGGCGCTGGAACTCCCGCCGGGGCGGGGATCACGATCAGCACGTGCTCCGGGCTGAGTGCTAACGCCTGCTGTGCCAGCCTGCGACCTGCGTTGGCATCGGCATCATGTTGTTCGCGGAGTGTCATCAGACTGAGGACCACGCAGAGCGACAAGAGCCCGCACAATCGTACGAATCCGGTTCCAAACCAGCGGTGCAGTCGCTGTACTGAGCTGAACGGCATGCCGCGACTCCCCGTGTGGTGCAGGTGTGATGTCGTGCGAAATCAGCGGACGGTCAAGGCACCTCAACGCATTCTGTGGCAAACGGCTGCCTTCCCGTTCCGGTCAGTCCAGTCTTGCCGAATGCAGCAATTCTCGCCAGCGTGGCGATCATTATAGTTCCGGGAACCGCGTCCGAGCCACTGGCAACGTCTGCACCATGCTCGGGTTCAAGGAGTTCGTCAGATGTTCAAAAAACAAAAAACTGCGCTTGCGACGATCTTTCACTTGACGCAAGAATTGGAGAAGATTCGGATGGTAACTGGGTCCAGTACCGCTCATAATCAATCCCTGTGTATTCCGACCGAAAGGTCTCCTGGGGATTGAGCGATGACAAAATCTGATCCCGGCACAAAAACCGTCACCTCCACCAATTTCGCCGAAACCGTCGTCCCTGGATCCTCAGCATCTGGGGACATGGAAAGGACCCATGTCATGGGGCAGCCCGGCACACCTGAGCCCAAGCCACCTTCCAAGAAGCCCGAGGGCGAGGGGAAGGACACCAAGGAGCAGATTCTAGGCGACTTCAAGGTGGTCAAGAAGCTGGGCCAGGGAGGCATGGGCACGGTTTACCTGGCCCAACAGATCAGCCTCGATCGCCCGTGCGCGCTCAAAGTCATGATGAAAGAGCTGGCCAAGAAGCCGGGCTTCATGGAACGATTTGTTCGTGAAGCGCGCGCCATGGCCAAAATCAACCACCCCAACGTCGTGCAATGCTATGGCGTGTTTGAGGAAAAGGGTTTGAATTTTGTGGCCATGGAGCTCATGGATGGCCAAAGCATGCAGGACTGGGTGGACGATCTGGGGAAGCTGCCCGTACCGGATGCAGTACTCGTGACCGTCGTCGTGGCTGAGGCACTCCAACATGCACACGATCTGAATATGGTCCACCGGGACATCAAGCCGGACAATATCCTGGTGACGAAAAAGGGGGTCATCAAGGTCGCCGACCTCGGCTTGGCCAAGTCCACCGATGAAGACATGTCGATGACCCAGAGCGGCACCGG
>JANOKO010000767.1:0-1061 GCA_031419335.1 Planctomycetota bacterium | reverse complement strand
GAAGATGCTTCGGGGACTCGCCACATGACCTGGGCGGGTACCGCTCCGCTCGTGGAGAGGAATCACTCGATACCGCGTGGAAGTCAGAGCCCAGTCCCGGGTTCTGACCGATCCATCGTGACGCCGAGCGAGGCCATGCGGACCCGGCGGAGTTCCAGCGGCAACACGGACGAGTCGGAATCGATCGAATTCAGACTCGATTGCAGCTCGATCGGAATTCGCACGGTGAAGGTACTCCCCTTACCGAACTCACTTTCCAGGATCACTTCGCCGCCCAGCAGTCGGGACAATTCCTTCACGATCGAAAGGCCCAAGCCAGTCCCTTCGAACTCACGGGTCATCGCTCCTTCTTCCTGGCCAGGAAGGGCACGCCCCTGGCGAAACTTTTGAAAGATCACGGTCTGATCTTCGAGGGGAATCCCGATCCCCGTATCGGCCACCACCAGATCGACCATCCCAATTCCATAAGGCAGCGCCAGCACCTTCACCCGTCCCCCATCCGGTGTGAACTTCACCGCATTCGACAACAGGTTGTACAGGATCTGTTGCAGCTTGCCCGCGTCTTGATTCGCGATGGGCAGGCTCTGATCGACGTGAGTCGTCAGCTCGATATTCTTCTTCTCCGCCAGCGGGGCCATTGCGCCCGACATGCGTTCCACTAGATCGGAGATCGCAAACTCCGAGGGGTGCAAGTCCATCTTTCCCGCCTCGATCTTGGCGAGGTCGAGAATGTCGTTAATCAGCGACAACAGATGCCGTCCCGAGGTCTGGATATTGCCCACGTATTTCTTCTGGCGATCATTGAGCCCCTCGGCTCCGGAAAGAACGTCACTGAACCCCAAGATGCTGTTCAGCGGAGTTCGCAACTCGTGGCTCATGGTGGCCAGGAAGTCGTTCTTCAGCTTGTTCATCTCGTGCAGGCTGAGGTTCGCGCGGGCCAGTTCCTCGACCTTGCCATCGAGGCTGGTGTTGACGCTGCGCAGTTCGTCCTGTGTGGTGACCAGGTGACGCAACATGCGGTTGTAGGCGTGACTGAGCTCTTCGAATTCATCCCCGGTCCG
>JANOKO010000766.1:0-1368 GCA_031419335.1 Planctomycetota bacterium | reverse complement strand
CCCCTCCTTGCGCCGCCAAGAACCATCAGTCCTCTTTGATGCTGCGCAAATGTCGTGCCATGAAATCGGAGACTTGTGTGTAAGGATGAGAGCTGGAACTTGGAACCGAGGGGTAAAAACACCAACGCCCGGAGAGAACCTCCCCGGGCGTTGGATTCGATCACTCTGACACCATGAGGCGGAGAACCACCTCATCTCGTCAGGCACTACTTCGCGGCCTGGCAGCAAGTGGCTCCAACCTCACAGCAGGGGCTGTCGGGGAAGCAGCAGTCGGCTCCCTCGATGCAGCAGGCCTTCTGAAAGGTGCAGCATGACTTGTGGGCCGTGCAGCAGTCTGCGGCCGCACGCTTGGCCCCCACATGGCAGCAATCCTCGCCGCCGTTCTGGCAGCATGCAGCTCCCGGATGGCAGCAACTGGCCACCGAGGATGCCTGCGAAGCCACACCGTAGCCGACCAAGCCCAAAGCAGCGGCACCGATCATCGTCATTATTGATCTGCGGTTCATGATGAACTCCCGAATTCTGAGTCGAAAGGCGACTCAGTGAATGGTGGATGCAGGGGAACAATTCGCCCCGCACGGTTCTTCGATCGAACGATCAACCCACACCATTTCGCTTCGGAGGTGGCGTCGACGGGTCGCCCACAATCCCACGCAGGGACTGGCTTCCCAATTCCACCCGATCACAGCTACCCCGCTCCGACCAGACCATTGTGTCCGGGAGCAGGCAATACATTGCACTCGTCACGCAACATCCACAACACTGGCGATGGTCGCCGCAATCCGTCTTCGAGGCTGGCTCCTGATTCACCCGCTGATAGCCATGCCCCGACACTTGGGTCCGGCAGCACGACGGCACCCGCTCGACTGATGCCACACGGCAACTGTCATTCCTTGCGGGTTGCATATCGCCCCCGCAACAGGTTCCCATCCGGGGAAAACCAGTCTGACCGACGAACAGCAAGATGAGCAGCCAGCGGAACATGCCTTCATCGTACGCCGGAAAGGTGCGCTGGTCAAGAGGGTCGAACAGAGATCGCTGAGCAAATCCTTGGTTCTCTTCTCCCTTGCGTCCCAAGCGGAGCTTGGAACCGAGATGTGCGTCCCAAACATCAGTGAAATCTCGTCACACCACTGGACTCCGATCGAGTGGCTCGTCTCTAACCGCGAAACGGTGACAGCCTATAGCCGTGGGCGCAGCCAACGGACCCCACAGCCCGCACGATCACCAGCCGCGAAGCGGCGACAGCGAGCCCAGCTTCACCGAGACGGTTGCTGCCCCCAGCGACGCCCAGCCGCTCGTGCTGTCGCCGCTTCGCGGCTGGGTTGGCTCAGGGACGCGAATTCCGTGGGTTTCACCCACGGCTAC
>JANOKO010000765.1:0-1132 GCA_031419335.1 Planctomycetota bacterium | reverse complement strand
CCTCCGTGGGGGAGACAGCGGTGGTCGTATCCGTAAAGAACTCCGCAATCACCTCTTCCAGCGGCCGGTCCTGGACGCTGATGTCCTCGATCTGGCAGCGTTCCAGGAGGGCGCTGAGGGTGGCGGGGACGCGGGTACGTTCGACTTTGAGCTTGATCCGGGGGGGCTTGTTCTCCAGGACGGTGCCGTACTGTTCGAGGTTCGGGGGAGCCTCGCCCGCGATTTGGAGCTGGATCACTTTGTCCTTGCTGAAGCGTTCGACGATCTCGGCCAGCGGGCCATCGTGCTTGATGACCCCCTGATTGATGACAACCGCCCGCGTGCAGAGGGCCTCGACATCTTTCATGTAGTGGCTGGTCAGCAGGACCGTAATCTTGTGCTCCGACTGGTAGAACTTCAGGAACTCCTGCACCTTCCGCTGGGACACCACATCGAGCCCGATCGTCGGCTCATCGAGCAACAGCAGGTCGGGGCTATGCAGCAGCGACGCGATCAGCTCCATCCGCATCCGCTCGCCGAGTGACAGCTCTCGCACCGGTCGACCGACGAGTTGAGAGACCTCCAGCAGAGACACCAACTCATCCAGGCGGCGGCGGAATTGTTCGGTCTCGATCCCATAGATCTCTTTGTGCAGACGAAACGACTCCTGCGCGGGCAGATCCCACCACAACTGATTCTTCTGCCCCATCACGAGAGCGAACCGCCGCCGGTAGTCGTAGCTGCGCTCCCAGGGGACATAACCCAGTGCGGTGGCCGTGCCCGAGGTCGGGAAGATCAGCCCGGAGAGCAGCTTGAGTGTGGTCGTCTTCCCGGCTCCATTCGGGCCGAGGAAGGCCACCATCTCCCCCTCTTCAATGGTGAAGCTCACAGCGCGGACAGCGTCGATGGTCTTATATTCGCGACGGAACAGGCCCCGGACGGACGCCCACATCCCCTCGCGTTTTTGGTAGACGCGGTACTGCTTGGACAGGTTGCGAACTTCGATGGCGGCCATGCGGGGATGGTAGGCGGGAACGGTGCGGGTTGGTAGCGTAGCTGTGGGGGCATTGCGGGTGCATTCGCCAATTGGCGGTCTTCTGACTGCTCCCTCTCCCCCGCGATCGATGTCATCCCGTCGGGGGATGCCTTGCGG
>JANOKO010000764.1:0-7027 GCA_031419335.1 Planctomycetota bacterium | reverse complement strand
GGACACTCCCCTGGGCCAAGCTGGAAGAGTACGGCTATCAGTTCTTCATCGAAGGGCAGTGCCATCTGCCCACTACCCGCAAGGATTTGAATGACATCGTGACCTGGTTCACGCAGCCCAACTGGTTGTACAGCGAAGAAGGTGACACAGTCGCTATTGCCGAGTTGAAGCAAACCGAAGGCGGGATCGCGACGTTTGTCGCCACTGATGAGGGTCGCGAGTTGCTGGACTGTATCTTCCCTGGCTGGAAGCGGATTTTTATGGATTAGCAGCCTGTTGGAACACGTGGCTGGGGCGTATCTCCCCGACGTTTTCCTAGGTAGACCTTGGAGAGACACCAATTCCACGGGGATGTTCAATACGCCGTGAGGAGTTTCGTCCCCTCAACTCTTCTGTCGCGCTCGAACTCGGAAGAGTTCGGGGCGGTAAGTTGAGTCCAGACTCACTCGCAAATATTGCCGGGTAGATTCGTCCGAGACTGGCTAAAGCTGCCGAAGGACGAGTCCTCACTTTGGAGTTCCGGAGTGACCTGGAAACGCTGATTACGATTCCAGGCTCGGCTGACATGGAGAGTCGCTGAACGGGGTCCAGACAAGAATCTTGCGTTTGTCGCATCTCATTATTTAGATACAGGTTGTGTACTCTCTGAACTCTGTGCCGAGTGTGATTCTCAGTCTCGAAGCAGATCGGATTTCGAGGCCGTCTCTTCCGCCATTTTTCATGATCGCGACGGGGAAGCATCACCGTTCGTCACCGAAAGCCCTCTTTCCGCCAGAAAACCCTTCACCTATCGTCGCTGTGGTCCAGGGTTTGGCGTTCCCATTCCGTGGATGGTGTGCGGATGTGTCGGCACTCCTGGAAGTTTGTCGGTGTCGACGGGTCGCTCTGCGCCCTGGTTGTCCCCGGCTCCCGTGCCCGATTCGGGTCGGAGATTCGTTTCACTGAGTTCGGTGAGAGAGTCTGCGTTACGAATTGGGCGCGTTGGGTCGCCAAGCTGGCGGCTGTGTGTCCTCGATTGATCGAGGGCAGCACTCCTTGCGGCATCTCACGAGGTGCATGGATGATTCTCTCCCGAGTGACCCCAGTCTGTCTTCAGACCACGAACCGGCTCTGCCTGCGCGCTGCGGTATTGCTGATCGCTGTCTGGACATCTTCAACCAGCCAGGCACAACAGACACCGGACATGGTGTTTGAGCCTGCTCCTGGATCGACCTCTGCCCAGGCCAGCGCTTCGGCCCAAGGGTTTCCACAGAGCCACATCAACGGGGCCCCCAGCTCCGAGGATGCCGGTGTCGGTGGTTTTGGAATTCTTGGTCGACTCGGTCACATTGCGGGTCACACGATCGAGCGAAGTCAGTCGATCACGTATTTCGATCTGTCTCCGTACGTGTTTGTGGAAGACACCTACCTGTTTGGGGACGCCCGTCTGTTCCTCACGAACCAGGGCCACATGGGAGGCAGTGCCGGGTTAGGCGTTCGCCAGTATTTTCCTCGCAATGATTTCATCATCGGTGCGTCTGCATGGTACGACAGGGACGATTCTCGAAAGGCGACATTTGAGCAGCTCGGCATGTCGTTCGAGTTGTTCTCACAATGGCTTGATATTCGGTCCAACTACTACTCTGGGATCGGCGAAAACGTCCGGGAACTCGGAACCACGATCGCTCCGGGAACGGCTGCATTTTCCGGGAATAACATCACCTTCAGTACTCAAACGGCCTTGTCGACCGGATCGGACATGGTGGATCTGACGTTCACCGTTCCGGTTCCCGGTGAAGTGGCTCAGTCGATGAACCTCGAAGCCTCGGCAGGCTGGTATCAGGTCTTTACGCCGAGTCTGAAACTCAAAGACATCAACGGGTACAAGCTCCGGTTGGATGCCGATTTCCTGGATCGGGTGCTGCACGTGAATGCCGAACTGGCCCAGGATAAGCTCTTCGATACCAGCCTGACCGTGGCTGCCGATGTCAATTACTGGCACCACATGGAATCCCGACCCAGGTTTGGATCGAGTCAGTTCAACCGCATCGCTCAATGGGTTCGGCGTAACCGGAATGTCGTCACGATTGACTCCTCGGTGGTGAATGCCGCGCAATTAGCTATCAATCCGAACACCGGCAATCCGTACTTCTTGTACCATGTCCGCAACGTCGAGACTCCTCCTCCCCCCAACTTTCCGGCACCAGCAGGCACCGGGGCCTTGTTGACTCCGTTCCAATTTATTGAAGAGGCCCAGGCCGCTATCCCAGATGCAGACCTGATTTTCGTGCATGCTGACAGCGTGTTTGACAATCATCCACTCGTGATGAACGATGGTGAGTTGATCCTGGGAGAAGGCGTCAACCAGACCATCCCCATTCAAGGTCTGGCGCAGTCTTTGCAACTGCCGCGCGCCACCGGGGGAGCGAATCGTCCCTTGTTTCGCAACACCGTGGGGACCACTGTCACGCTGGCCGACAACAATCTGTTTGCCGGATTTGACATCAATGATACCCAAGGGACCGCGATCTTTGGAAACGCGATCAACGGGAGTGCGATCCGCGACATCCGGATCGATGGCACCACCGGGGCTGGAGCGCACGGCGTTCACCTCCAGAACTCGTCCGGTGTGATCGTCATGCGGGATGTGGATATCACCGACACGGAAGGGAATGCCTTTTTCGTCAGCGGCGGAAACGCAGCGATCGTGTACGACTCCGGAACAATCACGAACTCCTCCGGCTTTGCCGTGCTGGTCGAGAACAATACCGGGACCGTCAACATGGCTGGTTCCACGACCAACGACACGGGTGGGGATGGGGTCCTGGTGTTCAATTCCGGTGGCGCGACCACTTTGGGCACGCTCGATCTGACCAGCTCCACGGGGATCGCCCTGCACATTCTGGATGTGACCGGAGGGGTGTCCCTGTTTGAGGATGTCGCCATTACAAACCCCACTGGGGACGGAGTGCGGATTGACAACCTGACGGGCAGCGTCTCCAGCTTGGGGGCTATCACCGTCAATCAAAGGAATGCGATGGGCATCAACTTGCTGGACATTCAAGCCAGCGGAACTGTCACTTTTGCGGATGCCGTCACGTTAGGTGCTCCCGCGGCCGGAGGAGGAGCCAACGACCACGGCATCAACTTCCAGGACTCCGAAGGATCGGTCTCATTCGATGACATCTCCATCGCAGGCAGTTTTGGCTCGGGCATGAACATTGGAGATCGGGCGGGGGTGGCGATCAATACCGGGCAGTTCATCGTGGCGGGGGCTGTCGATATCGACTCGGCTCTCGGATCATCCATTCAGATCCTGAATGACAGTTCCCAAGTCGGCTTTAACGGGATCGTCATCGGAAATCGCGGTGGTTTCGGGATTGAGATTCTTAATCATTCCGGAACGACCAACATCGCGGGTTTGACGACCATTCGAAACGAATTGAACAGTGGCAGTGCTGCAATCGATATCCAGGACTCATCCGGAGACATTGGATTCAGCACGGTGATTGCCTCGAACGCCCGTCCCGGTGATCCCGGCGTCAACATCTTGAATAACACCGGGAACGTGAACTTCCGTGGGCTGAGTGTTCAGAGCCAATTGACCACGGCGTTGGAAATCCAGAACAACACCAATGTCACCATCCAGGGAGGCTCTCTGGACGCCACTGGCGCGCGGGCTGTCACCATGTTCAACAACGAAGATTTCGATGTCGTGTTTGACTCTGTCAGCAGCACGGCGTCGGACTTCGGCATACTCGTCTTCAACGATATCGCCCTGTTCGATCATCCGGGCTCGTTTACTGTTCTAGGGGATGGCCAGGTATTCGCCAGTGGAGGAACCATCTCGGCGGAGACGGTGGCCGGAGCCAGCTTCACCAACGTGGACAATGTTGATATCGAGTTCATCGACTTCCTAGGTAACGATATCGGAATTCTGTCTGACGATGTCAACAGCCTGACTCTGCTCGGGGACCAGGTGACGGGCTCTACTGATTTCGGTCTCGACGCGCTGGATACAGTGGACTCGCTGATTCAACAGTGCGTCTTTGCCGACAACGCTGGATTCAATCAGGTGCGGTTCCAGTCCAGTCTGCTGCGGAACTCAACCAACGTGGTCAACGCCCTCCAGGGGTATCGCATCGTGATCCGCGATAACACCTTTACGGACTCGACGACTGCGGCCAATGTCGGCTTCGGGGACATGATTTCGATCAGTACGCAGGCAACTGCCAACAATTCGACCTTAGATTTGCTGGTGGAAAACAATGGCCGTACGTTTGCGGGTGGTGTCGTCGGGTTTACTTCGAACCGACGATTTGGCGATGCCGTAATCAACACCACTTGGAATGGAGATCTGCAGGCTGACTACCTGAACAATAACATCCGCCTGTCGGCTCTGGGTGGGCAAATCGGTATGCGATTGGTGACCACTCGTTCGGCGGCCAGCAACGATGTCCTGTACGCGGGCAACGTCCTCAACGATGGGGGGGGATCGCAAGACATCGGGCTGAACCTGGACTTCGCCGGTGCCGCCAATCTGTCGATTGTGGATAACTTTGGAGTCGACGCCAACGGGAACGCCGCAGTGGAAGGATTTCAGATGGATGGACAGATCGATGTCTTGGACACGGCCATCGACCTCGTCTTCCGATCGACAAACAATGCGATCGACATCTCTCGCAATCGCATCACCTTCAATAGCAACGTCGGCACGGGAGTGCTGTTCGAGACAATCAGCGGTCCCTCCACCGTCAACATGGATGGCAACCGCATTGTGCTGTTCGATCAGGGCGTCTTTGTCCAGAACGAGCAAGGGATCGTGTTCCAGACCGTTGTGGGTAATATCACCTTGTCAAGTATCGCCAATCAGAGCAACGTGATTCTCCCAGTGGGGGTGGTCACCACCGATGTGCTGGTGATTCCGGCGGGGGTCTCCACGGGAACGTTCCTGATCAACGGCCAGAGGATTCCGTAATCGACAGTCGTGCCACCGGAGTCGGATGCTGTCCGCTACGGGATGGCGATCGGCTCGTCATCATCAGGTGGATAGGGCATTGTCTGCCCTTCCATCGCGGCGATCGCGTTATGTGCAGCTCGCTGCTCCGCTGATTTCTTACTGGGGCCCCAGGCTCCCGGGTAGGTCTCTCCGTTGATCACAGCCGCAATCTGAAAACATTTGGAGTGATCGGGGCCCTTCTCATCGAGAACCGCATAGTGCGGTGTTTGTGCGTGCTGCTTCTGGCTCAAATGCTGGAGCAGGCTCTTAAAGTTGACTCCGGTTTCGGACAGCGCCGCCGACTCAATCTTGTTGGACAGGGTATTCCGGATGACCGTGCGGGCCGCTTCAAAGCCCCCGTCGAGGTAGATGCCCCCAAAAAGTGCTTCCAACAAGGCCGCCAGGATCGACCCGGGCGTCCGAGCTGTCGAGGACACGCCCCGTCCCACCACCAGAAACCGTTCCAGATCAAGTTCGTGTGCAATTGCAGCGCATGTCGTACGACTCACGACGATCGATTTAATGCGTGTCAGCTCCCCCTCATCCGATGAAGGAAACTGCTCAAACAGCAACTCACACACGACCGCACCCATGATCGAATCCCCAAGGAATTCGAGCCGCTCGTTGGATTCCAGCCGAGTCCGAGACGCCGACGCATGGGTCAGACACCAGCGCAATAACCCCTGGTCGCGAAACTGGTATCCCAGTGCCGCCTCGCAGGCCGCCAGTTCATCGCCCAGATCGGGGACGATCTCATCGGAATTGGATATCGACGGGATTGATCCCACATTGGATCCTGTTTCTGCCAGCAGTACACACTCCACTCACCGACTTGTCATCATAGTCACTTCGGCAAATCCTGCGAGTGGAGCGGGACACCTGTCACGCCAGCATCGATCACAGCCATTGCCGGTCGCAAACGAGGCGGCCTCTCTCTGCACCTCCAGCCCGGCAAGTTATGCTATCACGATCCACTCTACACTCTCGAACATGCCCTGGTGAGGTCCGATGCACGAAGTCTCCCGGATCTTGGAACGACTCGAACGCGGGGAACAGGACGCCTCGGCGGAACTCTTGCCGCTGGTGTATGAGGAGTTGCGATCGATCGCCAAGGCCAAGCTGGCTCACGAACAACCCGGCCACACCCTTCAGGCCACAGCCCTCGTTCACGAAGCGTGGATGAGGATGGTCGGACCCGGCGGTGAGGAACGCGACTGGGAGACCCGCGGCCACTTCTTCGCCGCAGCTGCCGAATCGATGCGGCGAATCCTGGTTGAATCAGCCCGTCGTCGGGGGCGACTCAAACGAGGCGGCGACCGTGACCGGGAAGAAGTCGATCTACTAGAGATCGCCGCCCCCCAACCGCGTGAGAACCTGCTTGATCTCGATGTCGCGCTCAACAAGCTGGCGGGGGTCGATCCGCAAGCAGTGGCCCTGGTGCAGTTGCGATACTTCGCGGGCCTGACTCTGCCCGAGGCGGCGCTGGCCCTGAATATCTCCCCCCGCTCGGCGGACCGGCTCTGGGCCTACGCCCGGGCCTGGCTGAAGGACGAATTGCAGTCGCCAGACTTCCAAGTCGAATGATTTTCAGAAATAGTTGGCGTGAACTCGCCCCAGACGGCGCATGGATCAGTGGGAGTCCTGTCGTTGGTCAGTAGCCTGGCCCCCCAGGTCCGGGCGGTCTGTCCCCTCGACAGGTCGCTCCTCACCGATACAGCCTCTATACCCCGAAGGGGTTACAGGAGATAGCCCAGGGTTGGCGACCAACGGGAGCCTACCCTGGGTTTGAGGGTCATGAGCATCGAACCCTGAAGGGGTTCTACATCGCACGTCGCGTGTACAACCCCATCAGGGTTGGTGTCAGCAGCGCCGCTTATCCCAGGGTGCGCTCCCTTCGGTCGCGACCCTGGGCTATTGTCTACAACCCCTTCGGGGTACAGAAGCCACCCGTTCAGCCCACACTCAGGCCCACCCGCCATGAACGAACGCCAAATCTTCGAAGCCGCTCTCGACATCGCCGACTTGGCGCGACGCGAGGCGTTTCTCTCG
>JANOKO010000763.1:0-3354 GCA_031419335.1 Planctomycetota bacterium | reverse complement strand
GATCTGTCCTCTCCAGGAGTGAGGCCATTGATGCAGTTCAGCAGATTGTCGCCAATCTGGAGGACTACTGCGATGACGTTGTCACACGCTTTCCCGAAGAGTGTGTGAATGCTCTGAAAGACACTTCCTCGTCAACCTGGTTGCGGCAAATCAAGGCACCCTTGCCCGAGTCCCTACGTGAGCAACAGCGAGTGATCGCGTGCTGCGCCTCGTCGCTCAGCGATGTCGCACAGCACAGCGAAACAGTCGATTTGGCCGTTTCAGTGGTCATCGAGCGACTCCAGATCCCCGTCACATCAAAGGTCTTGCTGGCGGGAATTCCCCCACTCCTGAGACTTGCCAGAATCGTTGCGAACTGCACGCCGATGAAAGCGGGTTGGCTGGACCCCGAGAACTGGACCCGATTGCGTCAATCCTGCCAAGATGCTCTCGGAAACCTGGATGATGCAAAAGTGATGGCGGCGTCTGTGAATGAGCGATTGTCGTCTCAGAAGATCACGCAGCTTTGCCGTGCTGTCCCTGAACCGCAGGTCGCGGAGGCGGCCTGGGCCAGAATTCATTCGAGTGTCGCCGAGGGGAAGCCAGACAGCATTCTGGCACGGTATCGGACAGCTGTTGAAATGGCAGAATGCCTCACACGCGCTCAGGACGCGCTCGTCGCAATCTGTCGGTGCATTGGAATCAGCGACGCGGATGCCGTTTCCTTCGAGGCCGCGAAAGGACTGGCGGCTTGGGGGGCTGCTCTCACGCAATCCGTGACGTTTCACGGTGCTTGGTCAGATCCATCGGCCAGGGCCACGGTTCGAAAGGCTTGCACGGCAGCGGTGGATGATCTGGTCGAAGCAGACGAGTCGCGTCGGGGGCTTGAGGACAGACTCTCGCATCGCGCATTCAAGTCGTCCGCTGCTGACTTGGTTCGCAGGTCGGCTGGCTTCAGTACGCTTCTCAAACGCCTGTTCGGTGGATATGGAGGATTTCGCAAGGAAGTTGCGGAACTCTACAAACAACCGGTCCCGCCGCCCCAGCAACTCCTGTCAGATTTTGAGCGGTTGAGCGTCTACCATCGACGTGTCAATGACGCGGAAGAGGCGGCTCAGTCGATTGCAACCATGCTTCCCGCCTCACACATTGGCAGCGATCTGGAGGCCTGGAGACGAGTGGCTGGCTCACTTGCTCTCTTTGATGCTTTGTGCCAGTCGGTTCCCACATTAGCGACCAACTTCCGTTCGGAAACAGTCACTCTCGACCACTCCGAGGTGCGGTCGAGTTCGGAGCAACTCCAGTCGAACTTGGATCGTGTTCAGGTGATGATCGCGGGGTCTTCATTCACCATCTTAATGGTCGAAGGAGGCACTCTCGCGAACATCATGACACAGGTCCGTTCTGTGGGGGCAGATCTGAAGACCTGTCACGAGGTGGTGGAATCCGCTGGTCCGCATTTTGAGCAACCGCCAGCGACGTTCCCCCAATTGCTCACGGATCTCCTCAACGCGAGCCGCTACTCTGATGCCGTGACTGAGGCAGCGGCGATCTTCCAACGCGAGCGTGAGTTCATGCCGCATGGCTCAATCCCGACGGATCGGGCTGGGTGGGATCGAACACTGGCTGGAGTCGAGGCCGCGGAGATCCTCAGTCGACTGGTTCGAACACCGGACATCCTTCGCGAAACGCTCTGCATTGACGGACGGATTGACTCTGCCGGTCTCATAATGGCGTGCGATTCTGCGGACGCCGCCAATCAGAAGCTGCGAATGGCATTAACTGCTGCGGAGACTCTGATCGTCGTTTCCACTCCCGGCGAAGGGGCCGTCGAGGCCCTGAAGCGGACACCCGCCGGACTGGCGTGGCTCGCCGGAGCGGGTGCGAAGCAGCTCGAATCACACGCCGATCGATTGAATCAGATCGCGGTGTTAGTTCGCTCAGATCGGGATATTCCACTGACACGATTGCCGGATGACGCAGCGCTGGTCCGGCAGGCCCGAGCGGCAAGTGAGGCGAAATGCGAGGCTGAAAAATCGCTGCTCTCGCTGGGAGCGGCTTCACCCGAGGACTTGTCTGGTCAGGGAGTTGAAGCAGCCCAGTGGCTGGCCGTCGTCTCCTCTTCCGGAGTGGTCCAGCCGCTCCTGCAAGCCGCCGCCTCAGATCCACAGCTGCGAGCAAAAGCCAAAGATGCAGTAGAACGCATTCGGGTGGCATGTCGTGACTCGTTCATGGAGTCTTGGGAGTTTCTGAAAACTGTGTTCGACGTGAAGTCCGAGACATCGTCGGGATTCACGCCCATCGCCACACCATTTGGTGAGTTGAGTGATCTGCTGGATCGTTTGCGAGGCGAGACGGAGTCGCTGGATGAATGGCTGAAGTTCGTCAGGTGGCGTCGGGATATGCAGACGCTGGGATTCGATGCCGTTGTCGAGGAGGTGCTTGCCGTCCGGTATGAACCCCACGAGGTTGTGGACGCAGTCTCTGCCAGGTTCTATCGAAGTCTGTTCGATCATTTGGTCGCCCAGGATTCGACATTGGCCGAGTTCGACATCGACGCACATGAACGACTGCGGGAACGATTTCGACAGTTGGACAAATGGGAGGTGAAGGCGGCGGTCACTCGCATTCGTCAGTACCAGCTCGGACGAGAAGACCGACCGAGATCGGGGGAATTGATTCCTGGATCATCAGAGCTGGGAATCCTAATGAAGGAAGCGAAGAAGAAACGTCGCCATCTGCCATTGCGGAAGCTCTTCGCGGAGATTCCCCACGTGCTTCAAGCTCTGAAGCCGTGCATTATGATGAGTCCGCTCTCCGTCAGTACATTCCTTCAGTCCAATGACATCCGGTTTGACTTGGTGATCTTTGACGAGGCTTCTCAGGTCTTCCCTTGGGATGCTGTGGGAGCAATCTACCGTGGGACTCAGTTGATTGTCGCGGGGGACGAAAAGCAGCTTCCACCGACGAACTTCTTCAATCGAGCAGATGTTGAATCCGAGGACGAGGACGACGAAATCGGCGACTTTGAGAGCATCCTCAGCCTCTGCAAGTCGATCAACATGCCCAACAAGCGACTCCGCTGGCATTATCGCAGCCGACGAGAGCCGCTGATTGCCTTCTCGAATCGACATTTCTACGGCGGTGAGCTGGTCACTTTTCCCAGTGTCCGAGACGCATCGCGAGATGCCGTACGGTTGGACCTTGTGCCTCATGGACGCTGGGTCGACCGCAAGAATCTTGCGGAAGCGGAACGAGTCGCGGACCTCGTGTTTGAGCACTACCGTCAACGTTCGAGTAATTCACTCGGTGTGATCGCATTCAACACCTCGCAGCAGAATGCGATTGAGGACGCTATCCATGAGCGGCGAAGGC
>JANOKO010000762.1:0-1180 GCA_031419335.1 Planctomycetota bacterium | reverse complement strand
TCGTCGCCGTGGGTGCGGGCATGGACATCGGCGAAGACGGCCTCCGCTCGCGAGACCAGCCGGTCGGTCATCTTCCAGGCGACCTCGGAGTCACTCAAGCCCTGTCCGATGAGTTCCTTGAGTTCCCCATCAAACCGTCCGGTCTTGAGGAGGTCGGCGATGATGATCGGGTTGGAGGTGGCCCCGGTGGCTCCAAGGGCGTGGTTCTCCAGAACCAATACGGGGTCGATGCTGTCGAGCCACAAGCGGGTGCCACAGGCGACGAGTGATTTGAGACCGGTCATGGGGAGAGCCATCAAAGGGGAGGTGAGAAACTTGAAATCCGATGCACGAAACTCGAAGAGGAGGACGAACGTGGCGGCTCGTCTTTCGAGTTTCGTACTTCGAGTTTGGTCTCTTCCGGATCATCCCCGGCAACGACCGGCAAGGCAAGGGATTTCCCAAACCTTGAAACCGAAATGGGTTCAGTGGCGTCGGGGGCATCGGTCTGGTAGGTTCTGGGGCGGGGAACGGTACGTTCTGAGTGAGATTGTCACCGGGCATACTCCCGTGGCGACCGATGTGGGACGAGGTGATCGTGGCAGACTGGGCACAAACTCCAATCTCGGGTGTCAGTGCAGGGCAGGATCGCATCATTGAGATCTCCTATCCCTCGGTGGCAGCCATGTCGCTGGGGAAGTTGATCGGGCAGATTTGCGAATCGATCCCGACCCAGGTGTGCCACATCCCGGTCTCCTATTTGTTGTTTGCCTTGCCGCTAGCTCCACTGGGGGCCGCACTGTATTTGGCTCAAAAAGTGATCGGCAATCGCTACCTCGTGACCAATCGCGGAGTCGAAATCCGGAGTTCGATTGGAGCCAAGCTGGAGAAGCGGGTCGAACTCGCCGACATCGCTGATATCACGTGCCGAGTACGTTCCGGGCAAGCATTCCACCATGCTGCGGATGTGGAGTTGCGGAACGCCACAGGGGGCATATTGGCCACTCTGGCCGGAGTTTCCCGCCCCGAGCGGCTGCGCCGTGCGATCCTGGAAATCCGGGATGCCCGCATGAGCAATGACGCCGCGTTCGCCCAGATCCAGGCTCGGAAGTAGCATTGTCGGCGATTTCTCCGAAATCGCTGAAGCGACGCCCGCCTGCTGGAGGAACTCGCCCAATGGTCCACCAGGTTGAACTTGTGG
>JANOKO010000761.1:0-1906 GCA_031419335.1 Planctomycetota bacterium | reverse complement strand
CAAACAAAGGCAATGCAGGGAGATTGTTAGGTGTCAGAATGTCCGTCAAACAGACGGCACCTGCTTGTGCAGTGATCTCCCACCTCCACACACTCCCATTCCTTGGAATTCACACACATTGCGTGTTGGATCGATAGAATCAGCGTAGACTTGTAACGAACCAGCATCCACCCGTTCGGATCGACCGATGACCCACCCTTGGCACGATGTCACCCCCGGCGAGAACCTCCCTCGCGAATTCACGGCTGTCGTTGAGATCCCGATGGGGTCGAGCGTGAAGTACGAACTCGACAAGAAGACGGGGCTGCTGAAGCTCGACCGGATGCTCTACTCGGCGGTCTATTACCCGGCGAACTACGGGTTCATTCCGCAGACGTATGCGGAGGACGACGACCCGCTCGACGTGTTGGTACTCTGCCAGGAAGCGGTGGCCCCGCTGACGCTGGTGGCCGCCCGCGCGATCGGTCTGATGACCATGATCGACAACGGCAAAAAGGACCACAAGATTCTCGCCGTCGCCATCCACGACCCCGAATACAGCCACATCCGGGACTTCGAAGAGATCCCCGCCCACCGCCTGGCCATGCTGCGGCGGTTCTTCCAGGATTACAAACAACTCGAAGGCAAGGCCGTCGAGGTCGACCACTTCCAGTCCGGCGAAGCCAGCCTGCCGATCATTGAGAACGCGTTGGAGGAATACAGCACGCGGCGGCGGCGCGGGTTTATCTCGCGGTAAACCTGGTTTCGTTGATGCCGCTTCATCAAAAGCCCACCGTTGCAACCGTTGGGCTGTGTCGTTGAGTTCAGCATAAAACAACGCTGGCCGCCATCACGTTTGACGCCCCTTGGCCGTATCTGCGATCCTACCCGGCTGCGCGAGCCTCCGGCTCGCGAGGTCGTTTTCTGCCGGGTGCGGGTTCAGCATGATCGTTAGTGGTCAGTGGCTTCTCGAATACATCCCGCTCGAACTCCCGGTGGAGGAGTGGGCGGATCGGCTCACGATGTCGGGGTGCAACCTGGAATCGATCGAGCCCGCGGGGAGTGACTTCGCCGTTGATCTCGAGATCACCAGTAACCGCGCCGACTGTCTCGGGCATCTCGGCATCGCCCGCGAGTTGAGCGTGCTACTCGATGCTCCGTTCAGCCGACCGGGAGCGATCGTCGAGCCGGTCGCGGATCTGACCGAGAGCGTGACCTCGGTCGAGTTGCAGTGCCCGGAAATGTGCCCGCAGTACATGGCCCGTGTGCTGCGCGGCGTGAAGGTCGGCCCGTCCCCTGACTGGATGATCGAGCGGTTGCAAACCGTCTTCCCCGGTTACAAGCCCATCAACAACATCGTCGACATCACCAACTACGTCATGCTGGAGTGCGGCCAGCCGCTGCACGCCTTCGACTTCGACAAGCTGGCCGGAAAGAAGATCATCGTGCGGAAGGCCCGCACTGGCGAGAAGCTGGCCGCGATCAATCACATCGAGTACGCGCTGACCCCCGAAATGTGCGTCATCGCCGATGCCGAGAAGCCGGTCGCGATCGCGGGCGTAATGGGCGGGGCCGAGACTGAGATCACCTCGGGCACGGTCAACGTCCTCATTGAGACCGCGAACTTCACGCCGCTCTCCGTCCGCAACGCTGCCCGGTCGCTCAAGCTGCACAGCCCGTCGTCCTATCGGTTCGAGCGGCAGGTCGACATCCAGCAGCTCGACTGGGCCAGCCGCCGCTGTTGCGAGCTGATTCTGCAACTGGCCGGGGGCGAATTGCTCGACGAGCCGCTCGTCGAGGGGGAAGTGCCCGACTGGAACCCCGAGTTGATTACGCTGCGGTTCGCCCGCGTGGAAGCGGTCCTGGGGATCAAAATTCCGGTCGATGAGTGCGTGCGGATTCTGACCAGTCTCGGCCTGCCGGTGAT
>JANOKO010000760.1:0-5926 GCA_031419335.1 Planctomycetota bacterium | reverse complement strand
TTGGTTTCTGACATGGACGACGTATGGAACGTGGCTGCCGGGCGACCCACGAGGTTATGTGGGGGTGGTCACGGACGAAGCGGGAGTCGCTGTCAATCACAATCAGTATGGAACTCCGGCTGCACTGCCGAATGAGCGGTTGCGAGAGTCGGCCCGGAGGAGCTTGAAGTCGTCTCCGATCATGCTGACACTGCCACAAGCGGAATCACTGTTTGAGCAGTTTCAGGAGACAGCTCGGATTCGCCAGTGGTTGCCTATCGCAGTGGGGATCATGCACACGCATATTCACATGGTGGTGGGTGTGTCAGGCGATCCCGATCCGGAGAAGATTTTGGGTGACCTTAAAGCCTATGGCTCGCGATGCCTGAATCGGGAGTGGGGTAAACCCGTGAGCGAGACCTGGTGGACGACCGGGGGATCGACTCGCAAGCTGGGCGATAATTTCTCGGTGGAGACGGTCGTGCCTTACATTCGACAACAAGCGAACCCGCTGCTGATCTGGACCCGCGAGACCGGACGAATCCAGTAACAAACCGGTGAGCCGGGCGGCGTCAGCCCCCGGATGAGATTGACGTGTGGCAACGTTAGCAGAGTCCGGGGCCTTACGGCACCCGGCTCACCGAGGCGGACGCCGCTCGTGGCTGCTCTTACAGCCCCATGTCATCGCGTGAAATGGCGTCTCGGGAACTGTGCCAGACTCGCAGGATATAGACCGTTCTGTTGACGACGCAGAACAAGATGCGATGCTTGAATCGGCCCTTCCCGTAGATGATTTCTCGAATCTCTTGTCCAATCTCCTGTGACTCGAATGCGACGCTGCAGGTCGCTGCCTTTGTGCTGAGCGTATCGATCTTGTCTTGCAGACCCTCTAGCCAGCGACTGCCCGCAGCTGTGGCCTTTTGATCTCGAAACCAGGCGAGCACAACGGCGAGATCACCTTCGGCTTTATCGGTCAGGAGTATACGGTCAGCCACGTTTATTGGTCCGCTGTCGGGATACCGTACTTCTTGGCCAGTGCCATCAGGGCCTTACGAACTGGCTTCACGCGACCCGCTTTCATATCGGCCAGCCCCTCACGAATGGCCGCGACTGTCTCGTCTCGGTCCGCTTTCGCGGCCTGCTCGACCAGTCGTTGATAAGCTGCGGCGTCCTGGACCACGACTTCCGCCTTGCCGTTCACGGTCAGCACGACTGGTGAACCCGTGTCGTGAAGTCGTCGCAGATAGTCGGCGGTCTGACGTTTAAAGTTGGTCAGAGAGTCTATTCCGCGTTCCAGATCGAGCATGAGAGCCTCACTCGCGTTCGCATTGAATTCGATGCTTATCGAATGCTAGTCGAAACACATGACAGAAGGAAGACAGGGTGACAAATCCATTCACGCATCAAGTGGGAGGAATCCGAGGCTGACGCCGCCCGGCTGGCGGGGGACTCGGCAGTCTGATGTCTGCCGCTCGCTCAGAGGCGGTTTCACAACCTGCACGACGCAGCGGCGTGGATCGAACAGAACTGGCCGGATTTTGATCTGGAGACCAATCACCCCATGACCTGGCGCGCGGGGAATTGAAGCTTGAACGCGTGCCACCCCCAGAGTTCCGGTGAGCCGGGCGTCGTCAGCCCCCGGACGAGTGGGGCGCGGGGCGACGCTCGCGGAATCCGGGGCCTGACGGCCACCGGCTCACCGAGGGGGTTATTTGTCGTCTATCGCTCGCCCAGCCACTTTCCTTCTCCCCAGCCGTTGCGTGTCCCCATCCTGCTCACGAGAATTAGAATCACCGCCCCACCTGCAGCCCCCGGCCTTGTTGATCGATCGAGTTCTCCCGTGCCTGTGCCCGCCCAAACTGTTTCTGTCGCCCTGGGAGATCGCAGCTATGACATTGTGATCCAGAGCGGGGGCTTGGCCCGGCTGGCGACGATCGTTGAGCCGTGGGTCACGCGGTTCGGGCGCGGGAAGCCATCGCGGACGGCGGCGATCATTTCGGACTCGAATGTGCGGCATGGGGTGTCGCTGGCGTTGGCCTCGCTGCAGGCGGCGGGCTGGGCGTGCGAGGTCATCGAACTCGAACCTGGCGAACCGACCAAGCGGCAAGAGGTCATCTCCGCGATCTACGACCGGCTGGTGGCCATTCAGGCCGACCGCCGGACCGTGGTGTTCGCAGTTGGTGGCGGGGTCATCGGTGACGCGGCCGGGTTTGCAGCTGCCACGTACAACCGGGGTTTACCGTTCATCCAGTGCCCGACGACGCTGCTGGCCGATGTTGACAGCTCAGTCGGAGGCAAAGTGGGGATCAATCACCCGCAAGCGAAAAACCTGATCGGGGCGTTTCATCAGCCGTTGGGGGTGGTGATCGACACGGCGATGCTCGACACCCTGCCGGATCGTGAGTACCGCGCCGGGTTGGCCGAAGTCGTGAAGTACGGCGTGATCCTGGATGCCGACTTTTTCACCTGGCTGGAGGAGCATGTCACCGAGATCAACGCCCGCGATCCGGCCTCGTTGCAGCAGGCGATTGCTCGAAGCTGCCGCCTCAAGGCCGATGTTGTCGAGCATGATGAGTACGAGCGCACCGGCCTGCGGGCGGTGCTGAATTACGGCCACACATTCGCCCATGCGTTCGAGGCGCTCAGCGGGTACGGCGAGTTGTTGCACGGTGAGGCGGTGGCCATCGGCATGGTCTACGCGAGTCGTCTCGCCGAGCAACTTGGGCGGATCGATGCGGCGATGACTCAGCGGCAGGTGCATCTGCTGACGGCTCTGCACATGCCGACGAAACTCCCCTGCGAGTCACGCTGGTCGAGCGACGAGGTCATTTCGCGGATGCGGCTCGACAAGAAGTCTGAAGCCGGAAAGCTGCGGTTTGTGTTGCCGATGCGGATGGGGCATGTGGAGTTGGTGAATGGGGTGGATGAGGCGGCCGTGCGGCGGGTCTTGGAGATGGCTTAGGACATTGTCCAAAACAACTTCCCGATTTGATATTGAACAGAAGATCACGAAGGAAACGAAGAGCCTTTGGATTGATCCCTTCGTTACTTTCGTTGCCTTCTGTTCAAATCGGGAAGAATTCATTAGGGCCCCATGCTTGACCGGCGAGCCGGGCTCATCAGCCCCCGGACCTTTCGAAACGTTGGGCTCCTGTGCGAAGAGTCCGAGTGCTGATGCACTCCGGCTCACCTCGACCTGTTCACTAAACGAACACGGCGGACTTTCGTCCGCCGCTCGCTGGTCAATCTCTATCACTCTTCGTACTAATTGAGAGCCGCCATCACCTGCTCCGTGATCATCTTGACGAGCGTCTCCATGTCGACACTCCCCGCTCCGCCCGCCGCCGACCCGCTCTCATACGCGGGCTTCTGTAAATAGCCGGGGTATGATGGCGGTGTCTCAAATGCAGCGACCTTGGGGGCGGTCCCTTCCTTGTACCCGTCGCGGAAGGCTGTGTTGCTGCACAGGTCGCAGTCCTCGTTGTGGAACCGCGGGTCATCGAAGCCGAGTCGTTTCTTCAGGTCGAGCAGCTCGCGCGACTTCTTCTCGTTGAGGTACGTGATCCCGCCGAGCTGTTGCGAGAGGATCAGGATGCGGCAATAGGCGTCAAGGATTTCAGTCTTCCAGTACGCCTCTTCCAATTCTTTGCCGAACGTCACCGTGCCGTGATTGGCGAGGATGATCGTGTTGCTCGACTTGAGAAACGGGACCACGGTGTCGGCGAACGATTGGGCTCCGGGAGTTTCGTACGGGGCGAGCGGCACCTCACCCATGAACACCTCGATCTCCGGCAGTACGCATTGCGGAATCGCCTCGCGGCAGACCGCGAAGGCCGTCGCGTGAGGCGGGTGGCAGTGAACCACAGCCTTCACGTCGGGGCGGTGCTTCATGATCGTCAAGTGCAGCAGAATCTCACTGGTCCGCTTCTTCTTCCCGGCAAGTTGATTGCCATCGAGATCGACCATGCAGATGTCATCGGGGGTCATGAACCCCTTGCAGATGTATGTCGGGGAGCAGAGGACTTCGTTCTCGCCGACGCGATACGAGATGTTCCCGTCGTTGGCGGCGGCGAAGCCCTTGCTATAGACCCGGCGACCGATCTCGCAGATCTGTTCCTTGATCCGGGGGTTGTTGAAGAGCGGGTGGTAGGACATGGCGTGTTCTTGTCTGGTGTTGGAGGTTTGTGAGAGTTTGATCGGCTGTTCAGGAGTGGCAACTACGGAGTTTTCGGAGCTTCCAGCACAGTCTTCCAGCGTGCGGGAACCAATCATGTACCGGCATCGCGTCCCTCCAGATCTTCCAGATACGGGGAGGGGAGTTTGGCGATTGTCTCATCGTACAACCGCTGCATGGGCATGTTGATGTACTCACCTGATGACAAGAATAATGGCATCTCAGGGAGTTCATGGCCGACGGCGACTGACTCGAAATAGGCGATCGGATCGAGGGTTCCGTTGTGAAGTGGAGCGTGGTAGCTCGACATGGCTAGCGATTCACTTGCGCTGACCCCATGCGGACTTTCGCAAAAACGTGACCAAAAGGCATGATGCATCCCGAGGGGATCGAACCTTCCCGGAGGGAGCAAATCAATCACAAAGGCATTGCACCCCGCCTGGAGTGCGGACTCCAGCTTATTTCCAAAAAATGTGACTGCCTCGGCACGGTCCTTATTACGTGGTGAGACGACTTCAATGATCGCGACGACGCGGTCGCCGCGCTTGCTGTGGATGGCCACTCGACTTTCTCGTAACGCGCTCCAGTGATCTGTTTCATCGATGTAACGAGCGCGGGGGGCCACTTGGCTTGTCTGGAGAACTTGTCGTTCAACTGCCACACCACCTTCGGACTCAGACACGCGGCGCGGTGTAGGCCGACTCACTTCGAATGCGGAAACATCCGCTTCAAAACCCATGATGCGTCCCTCTGCCGCGGCGTAATAGCTGCTAGGGAGCAAACTCTGGTTGAGGGAATCGCGGAGAGTCGAAATCATCCCGAGATGGAAGTCATGGAACTCACTGAGAGCGACCAATCGAGTCAGATCATGCACCGGCATGGCGTTCCTCCAGATTGATGGAATCCAGGATTGCCGCATTGTACGCATCGACTGGCTTCGTGTCGGGATGGAACGGGGCCGCAGCTTCTGCCGATTCGCTGAGGGCCACAAAGCTCCCCTCGCCCGCTCCCAGAGAATCGAACATCACCAGCGGTTCGGTCCGGCCCGCCTCTTCGCCCGCCAGCCCTTCGCGGGTTAACGGCACGACCAGCTTATACGAGGCCCCCTTCATCGAAGGATGGCTCCGCACGAGTGTCACTTTGCCGATGACTTGGGCGATTCGCATGGCTATTTCGCCCCCGTAAAAGCGGTGATGGTGTTCTTGAGTTCGAAGTAGCTGCGACCGGTCGGGTCGATGGCGATGACGTTCAGTCGCAATTGCTCGCGAGCGGACTTCACCTCAGCCGGGTTGCCGACCGGGACAGCTCGGACCTTGTCGTTGCGATTGGCTCGACAGGCTGCGCGGAAGTGTTGCTTGGACAGAATCACTACGCCGCCCGACTCGCCACGGCAGATCGCACTGATCGCCAGCGAAGCTGCATCGTCCGGGCAGCCGAGAATCTCGCGGCTCCAACCGGCTCCCAGTTCGCCAGCCAGCTTCGCTGCTGCGGGGGTACTGGTGACGGTAATCAGCTTCCACGAACTCATCGCCGAGTCGGACTTCACCGCTGCGGTCTGCGGTCCGGCGGCGCTGGCCCGGATGAGTTGAGCCCTGCTGACCTTGAGGAAGTCATGCGCCGTCGGGGTGAGGATCGCCTGATCCGGGATCACGATTTGCGTGGCCCCCTTCGCCTTCTCGGCCAGGAGATCGCCGGTGATGACGCGGTCGGTGAGATAAGAGACGGAAAGACGAGAGACGGAAAGACGAGAGACGAGAGACGAGAGACGAGAGC
>JANOKO010000759.1:0-2561 GCA_031419335.1 Planctomycetota bacterium | reverse complement strand
GGCTGAGTGAGGTCACAGCTGCGGGGCCTCGGACGGTGGAGTTCGAGAGCCACTCGGGCGCGGGTGCGGATGCGGGGGGCTCGAGTGGGGCCCAGACGGTGATCTCGACGGTGGATGGGAATAGTACGACCAATACGACGACTAGTTCAGGCAGCGAAAATGTTCTGGGACATAATGCTCGGTTACACGTGGCCTTAACGACCGACGGCAGCGCGTATTTAATGAATCAATTCGCCGCCACGGGCCAATCGGGCGAATCCGCTGGCCCCCAGATCGCCACCGGCACCCCCACCGTCGGCATCGGCAGCTTCACCGCCGACCCCAGCACCGACGGCGGCCCGACCGTGTCCCCCCGCGCGGGCACCCCCCGCGCCACCGCCGGCGTGTCGCACCTGATGACCAGCGGCGAAATGGAAATGTCCGCCACCCTGGTTCTGACCTCGCAAGTCAATGCCATCGCCAGCGCCCAAGCTGAGCGCATCGTCTGCGACGACAACGTGTGCGTCAGCGTGGACGACAACCTCACCGCCACCGTGGAACCCCTCACGGGAACCCAATTTGGTGGAGCCAAGACCGGCGTGAGTACGGCTGCGGACTCACAGCAGAATCCGGTCACGCAGGCAATCCAACCCACAGTTGACGAACTGATGGACCGCATCAAGAGCTTAGACTCGACGCTGTATGCGTTCCTTCAGTCTAGAAACTATTCTGTCCAATTCACCTACGAGAATGGGTCGATCTTCGACACAGCACTCATCGGTATTGACAAGGACGGTGACGGTCGAAATATCGTCGTGAACACGGACTATTCGGAATTCGATCAGTTCGTGAATGTCACTCGCAAGCTGCGTGAGATGAGAGAGTTTAAGGACTTTATTCGTGAGAGCACCAAGCAGGACACCAGCAGCATCTGGGCAACGTACGACAACTACGGATCTATGAAGGCGTCGCAACATCAGAGTTTCTATAAGAGTACCATTCCCTTCATGGTCGCTGCCGGTGCGACGGATTACGAGATATGGCGTGCATGGGCATTTATGTACACCTACGACATCGCGGGGCCTGGGGAACTCGGAGACCAAGTTGTGCTGGCTGTTGGTGGTCCGCTAGCCGCCAAGTCGGGTGCCCTGTTTAATCAGAGGGCCTTCAAAGCTGAGCAGGAGATCAATGCCCGGATCGACGCGGCGCACTTGACACAGCAGTGTCTGGCGAGATCCACAACGCGACTTGCCGTTGGATCGCAAAACAAGCACGTTCCCGGAACAAATGAATACAAACAGAAGGTGCGAAACGCGGAGTTGGAAGGAAATGGAAGATATCCCAGCATTCTCACACATTCCGATCCTCAACGAATTCTTGACAGATTCTCCGGCACTGGTTTTTATCCTAGGCTTCAGAAAGAGGTTGTGGATATCGGAGAGTTGATGGGCTTCTGGCAAGACACTGAAGGAGATATTGGTCCTGTCGGACATTTCTACCCAACGACTCGCGGCACAATACACTACAACGAGAGCGGGGGCGGTCACATCATACCATCCCGCCCCAATCCATTTCGGTGAGGCCCGAATGCAACTCTTTCACTCCGATTACTACGTTGAAACAAGCGTAGGCGACTACCATGAGATTTCAACTCCTCTGGGTGTCTTGGCACCCAGAGTATTTGTCAATGACACTGAGGTTGCTGCGACGCCGTGTGACCGCGCGTATTCTTGTAGAGAGAGAGACGCAATCATCCTCCAGTGGGTCCGTGCAGAATGCGTTGTTGAGATATTGATCGTTCCCTATCCACTGCTGGACATGCCCACCATTCACGCTACTTGTGCGATAATCAGAATTAAGGTGTTGAGTGCAAATGTCTTGGTGAATCTTGCTATATCATGGCGGCCTGGATATTGCTGGAGAACATTTGATTCCGCACAATCGGGTGAACGGCTTGAAGCATGTACGTGGGAGAATTCCGATTGGAAAGTAACAGTGGGGACTGAAGATAACGAGCAGTTGGGGGGGCGGTCACATCAGGGGGAATACATGCCGCGTCGCTTGTCTATCGCATTACACAAGGACTATAAAATGGTCGGAATCTCCCGCCAAGGGGTAGAGATCAACTTGCCACTCTTGCATACTGGCGAGCTGGTTCAAGTTCAATTTTCCATTGCGACCGGCCCGAACAAGGGGGAGGAAGATGAAGATATCGACACATGGCTGGCGGTCGACTACGCAGGAGGGGGTATACCACGAAATGCAGGTTGCACATGAGGTGCGAAAGCGGGGTAGCCCCGGTTGATTCGCGGGGTGGCCCAGACATCGCTTTGGATGTCTGGGTTGCAGAGCAACAAGAGGCATGGGTGGGGTGGCGATGGGTCTCGGATCGTTGGTATACCGAGTGTCGGACGGTGGGGATTCCCATCCGGTCGGTGTACTGATGCGATGCAGCCCGTGCGTACCTCTTGTTCCTGCGTCACCCAGACGCTCAAAGCAGCGTCTGGGCCACCCCGCCTGGAGGTTCTGACCTTCTGTACTGCCACTTCCAAAAGACGGCACGCCCAAGCCGCTCGCTTCCC
>JANOKO010000758.1:0-1393 GCA_031419335.1 Planctomycetota bacterium | reverse complement strand
GTCCAGGACCAACGTAGTCGGGCGTACCTGCCCCTGGGCCTCCTGTTATGAGTCGGCCATCGTCAACGTAACAGCATTGTTGGCCGTGCGGTGGAGCTATTTTCGGAAGGTTCTTCTTCTTCCAGTAATCCTTCGTAAGTGGATTGCCTTTCGGAAATGGGTTGTAACTAGGCACCATGCGGTAGCACTCCTTTGCGCCCGGATGACAAGCCTGAAGATTCGGATTCTGATCGAGTTCCCATCCCTTCTGCTTGGCCTTGGCAACAGTGCAAGGGCACGCAGGTAATGTATCCGTCCAGTCCTTGTTCGCAAGAAGATCTTCCAGCGTAATCCACGCCTGACACGCAAGTGCTGCTCCTGCTGGCCCCAGCTTTTCTAAGTCCTTCACGGCTCGTTGTCGCATGCGTTCAATCACGTCAGATATAGAATCTTCACCGCTCGGGTCGAGTTGTTGCCGCGCATACCATGCCGTGTGTGAATTCCCCCCGTCCATGTACACAATTGGAACTTGACTACGGAATAGACCGCTTCGGGGCTCATACATCCTGGCATTGAATACGTACTTCAACACCGTCCTAAGCCATTGCCCGTAAGCTGATGCAGAGAGTACAACGCTCCCCCCCATAGGCCCCGAGGTCGGCGAGTTGCCGACGTAGCGGAACAGGTTCGCATCCCCGCCTGCGAAGCCGATGGGGTCGAGGCTGATCCATCTTGCGATCGTCGGCTGGTAGTGCCGGGCGCGGATGTACTGGGTGGCGAGGGAGGCGTCCCAGTAGTACCCGACCATGCCGCCCCAGAGGAACGGGGTCAGCAGCGTCGGGCTGCCGAGCAGCGTGCCGAAGGCGGAGTAGTTGTAGCGCTCCAGCACCGCTTCGCTCTCGTCGGTCAGCGCCCGCGTCGAGCCCAGGGCGTCGAAGTGGTACGTCGTGGTCGATCCACTCTTGCGGTGGCTGATCAGGCTGCCGTAGGTGGATGGTTCTGTCGTGAACGCCGTTTCGGTGGCCCCAGCTGTGTCAGTCTCGGCCAGATAATTCTGGTCGTCCCACACGAGCAGCGTGGTCTTGCCCGGTTCCTCTTTCTTCAGCCGCAGGCCATCCGCATCATACGCCATCGAGGTCACGCCGCCGCTCGGCTGGATGGTTTTGATCAGCCGGTTCTCGTAGTCCCAGATCTGCGTCGTGCGGTCGCCGTTCGGCTTCTGCACCACCGTCTGGTTCCCGTTCCCGTCATAGGTGAACGTCGTCGTCCCGCCGGTATCCTCCGAGGTCAACAGCTGATTGCAAGCGTCATACACCAGCGTGGTGCGTGCCCCGTCCTCGATCTTCAGCGTGCGATTCCCCACGCTGTCGTACGTGAACGTGTGCCGGTAGGGATTCGTCCCGGTCCGCCACTC
>JANOKO010000757.1:0-4865 GCA_031419335.1 Planctomycetota bacterium | reverse complement strand
CTGGAACTCGGTGTTCCCGGTGAACGAGTGCGGACGATTCGCCAAGGAATCGACCCGCAGGTGTTCCATCATGGCGATCAAGCCGTGTCTCATGCCCGACCGGACCGACGAACTGGATCTGATCGGTGACGCCCTCTGAAGCGGCGAGTTGTTCCCAAGCGGTACGGCACGGCCCATCGCCGAGCAGGCAGACCCGCATCCGCTGGCCGCGATCTTTGAGCATCCGACATGCCCGGATTAGGACATCGACCCGCTTGAGACCGACCATCCGCCCGACCCACACCGCCAGCGTTTCACCTTGAGGAACCGAGAGTCCGAGGCGAGCACGAGACACGGCTTGATCGCCATGATGGAACACCTGCGGGTCGATTCCTTGGCGAATCGTCCGCACTCGTTCACCGGGAACACCGAGTTCCAGACACGCCGTCCGCAATCCATCACTTACGGTAATCACCGTGTCAGAGTCACTCAGCACCCGGCGAACGTATTCGCCGCGTGCGGGATCCTTCGGCAGCAGCAGCACATCCGACCCGCCCACGATCACCGCACTCGGGGCATTGAACATCCGCCCGGCCCGCAGCCCGCACTCGCCATCCGGATGCGCCCAGTAGCTCAGCACCGCATCGGGTTTCCAATCGTGAGTCAGCGTCCGCAGAGCCGATCGGATCGACCACCACATCTGCCCGCCGTAGGACGCTTGCGCAAACCCCGGGGTGTACCAGCGGGTCGGGTACATCACCCTCAGACCCGACGCACGCACCGCATCCCCGGCCTCGAACTTGCGACCTCGCACCACATCGAGCCACGACCGCGGCGAGATCACGCGGACCTCATGCTCCCGTGCCAGCTCTCGACACAGCGCGAGGTTGTAAGTGCCAGTCGCAGGGTGCGACGCATCCGGGAACGTCTCGCTGAGAAACAGAATCTTCATGCCGGGCCTCCCGCGATCGAACGCTGGAACGCCTCGTCGAACGACACCAGCGGACGCCAGCCCAACTGGGTCTTGGCCTTCTCGTTGGTGTACCGCAGCTTCTTCCACATCGAGTCGCTGCGGTAGCGCGTGATAACGCCGGGGAGCTGGCCTTGCGACCAGCGGCTGTACCATTCGTAGACGCTCGACAGTGGGCCGATCATCGGGCGCGGCACCCACAGTGAGCGGACTCCCTGGCCCGCGCGTCGCAGCTTCCGCAGAAGTTGCGACCCGGTGGGGAGGCCATCGTCGAGGACGTTGAACGCCTCGCCGTTGATCCCTTCGGCGATCACGGCCTGGCGAATGGCGGCGGCACAGTTGTCGACATAGGTGTATGGCAGGGTCTGGCTGCCGCCCATCTGGATGAGCAGCGGCCCGAGCTTAAGGCCCACGCGACCGCTCAGAACGCCGCGACCTGGCCCGAAGATCACGCCGGGGCGGATGATCGCCAGCGGCAGGCCGGTCTGCTCGCGACACTCCCACGCGATCTGTTCCTGCACGATCTTGCTGTACGAGTACGGGTCGCGCAGCTCCGGATACGGGTCGAGCGGAGTCGTCTCGTCGAGTTGTGATCCGGTCGAGAGTCCCGCCGCCCCGTAAACGCCGAGCGAACTAATTTGCACGAATCGGCGGACCCCGGCTTGGGAGGCTGCGGTGAGCAGATGTCGGGTCGGGATGACGGTGTTGAGGAACATCACCGCCGCTCCGCCAGCGAGGGAGGCGGCGACATGGCAGACGCTGTCGGACTCGGCGATGAGTCGGCGGCAACTCTCGACATCGGAGAGTTCGCCGGGGACGATCTCGACGCCGCTCCACAGATCGTTGCCGACGAACTCCTTGAGCGAGCGCACATCGCTACTGGGCCGGACGAGGCAGCGCACTTGCACGCCGTCCTCGCGGAGCATCTTCACGACGCGACGACCCAAGAAGCCAGTGCCGCCAGTGAGAAAGACATTCATCGCACGGCCTTTCTGTTCCAAGTGGTCGGGGAAGAGTTCACCACGGAGGCACCGAGACACGGAGGGGGAGAAGAGATTTGAACCACGGAACACACGGAATACACGAAAAAAGAGGGGACGCGATGGAAACTGCGATGAGGCTCCCCGCCTTCCTCCGCGATGGTGTATCGAGTTTGGATGAACAGCTTGAGAGGCAGAACGACTTCCTCTCCATTTCCCTTCCGTGTATTCCGTGTGTTCCGTGGTTCAAATCCTCCGGAACTCTCCGTGCCTCCGTGTCTCCGTGGTAAATCATGTTGAACGCTCATCGCCCCACCTCCATCAACTCGAGGATCGGTTCGATGTCGGCAGTCTCCCTGGCCCGGCAATCGGCAAAGATCTCGTCCATGATCCGCGTTACTCGTAGCATCTCGGCGTGCGTAATCGGCGACACCCCGTTCGATTGGATCGAGCGGTAAAACTCCTCCATCAGGTTCCGCATCCCGCTGAAATAGTGGATCTCGCACTTCAGGAACCGCCACAGATTGCGGCGCAAGTTGCGGGCTCCCTCGCGCCACTGACGGCATGGCAGCTCCAGTTTTCCGAACGCACCGGGCAGTTTCGGAGCGGCGTGACGGCGAATTGTCTGGGCATCGAAGTCGACTTCGAGCATCCCCTTGTCGCCGTAGACGCGCGTCACGCGCTGAGCGTAGACCGTACTCGTGAAGGTCAACGAACCCGTCACCTCGGCCCCGCGCAGTTGCACCCACAGCTCCGTCGGGAAGTCGTACTTGGTGCGATCCCAGCGGGCCTCCACACGCGGATGACTGTCCGGCAGCAGGTCGAGGATGCGGTACAGCGGATGCGAAATTGTGTTCTGAAATAGCCCCCCCGGTAGCTTACGGACCCAGTGCCGAGGATCGCATGCGACCAAGGCACCGAACTGGCCGGAGATCGGGTAGCCCAGAGTCGACTCGATGTGCTTCACGGTCCCAATCTGACCGGCTGCGATGCGCGAGCGGCAGTCGAGCCACGTCGGATCGAAGAGTTGGTCATGTCCGACGCAGAGGGTTTTTCCGTGCTCTTCAGCCACGGCGATGATCCCCTCGGCTTCGCTGGCATCGAGCGTGAAGGGTTTCTCGACGTAGACATTGCAGCCAGCAGCGAGGGCCTTGAGCGTGAGCGGGCCATGCGTATGCGCGGGGGTAGTGATGTGAACGACATCAGGCTTCACCTCGGCCAGCATGCGGTCGAGATTGTCGTAGATGCCAGGCACCTTAAACCTCGCGGCCGCCTGCTTGGCCAAGTCGAGGTGCATGTCGCACACCGCGACGACCTCCACCGAGGCGACCTTCGCGGCCTCTTGCAGATGGGCGTCCGCGATCTGGCCACAGCCGATGAGGGCCATTCGCAGTCGGGTTGGAGTGGGTTGGGTCATGGTGGTGTAGGACGGGCTTTCCAGCCCGTCCCCTAAGTCTCTGTGTGATGTATGTGGGTTCCGACTCACTTGGTGCATGTGTTGAGGTTTGAGGAGGGACGGCCTGGAAAGGCCGTCCTACGGTCGTGTCCGACTCCCGAGGACTTCGGTGTACAGCTCCTCGTACTGCCGGACCATCGTGCGAATGTCAAACTGTTGCTCGACCCGCTGTCGTCCGAGTTCTCCCATCGCGAGCCAGGTGTCGCGAGTGGCCAGCATCTGGAGCATCGCGGCGGCGAGTGCATCGGGGTTCTGGTCAGGGACGAGGTAACCGGTCTGGCCTTCCAGCACGATCTCCGGGTTGCCACCGACTCGCGTGGTGACGACCGGCAGTCCGACCGCCATCGCCTCCAGAATCGTCAGCGAGATCCCCTCGCTCTTCGACGACGACACGAAGAACCCTGCCTTCGCCAATAGCTCCGGAACATCGGATCGTTCGCCGAGGAACTCGACGTTGGACTCAATCCCGAGTGACTTCGTGAGGGCCTCCAGCCTAGCCCGCTCGGCTCCGTTGCCAATCATCATAAGCTGGAACTCGGGCACCAGCCGAGCCACGATCGCGGTCGCTTGAAGCAGCGTCGGGAAGTCCTTCTCCGGCGAGAGTCGAGCGACCGAGATCGCCACGGGAGCCTTTGCCGGACCGCGAAACACGAACCGCGAGGTATCGATCCCGTTCCAGATCACCGAGGTCTTGCTAGCGGCCCACGGGTCTTCGCCGCGACACAAAGCCGCTGCGTCTTCGGAGACACCGACCACGCGCGATGACTTTAAGTTGGCCAGCCGAAATAGCAGCTTGTCCTTCCGTCGCGGGCCGCAGCCGCGCCCGTGCTGGCTATTGATAACCGACTTCACTCCGGCCCACGAGGCGGCGACCGAACCGTAGAAGTGAGCGTAGGTGTTGTGCGTATGCACGATGTCGACGCGGTCGCGCTGCAGGCGGTTTCTCAGGCTGCGAAGAGCGGCGAGTTTGCCTCGTCCGAGGAGGTCGACGCTCTCGACCGAGAACCCCATGCGGCGGAGTTCCTCGGCGGGTGGTCCGAGTTCGCTGAGTGAAACAAACCGTAGATCGAACCTGTTCGCATCGTGATGCTTTCCGAACTCGACAAGCAACCGCTCCAGCCCACCAGTCAGCAGCGTCATGCTGACATGGCAGATGCGAAAGCGATCACCGTTCGAGTCGCGAGTTACGGTCATGATCGGAGGGATAGGTTGGGGAATGGAAAGGGGCATGGGTTGTTCCTGCTCCTGCGTCAGAGGAGCGGTGGGTTGTGTCGAGTTCACACTGCCAGCGGCCCTCACCCCGGCCCCTCTCCCAGGGAAAGAGGGGGGGAAGAGGTTTTGCTGCTCGACAGTCGGCGTTTGAGTTGGGTCAAGGCATCGACAAGCCGGTTCTTGAGCGTCGGCCGCACGAGCCGGGTCCAGGTGAGTACCTGGCAATGAGTCGAGAGGTTGTCCTTGTGTCGCTTGTCGCCGACGAGGA
>JANOKO010000756.1:0-6547 GCA_031419335.1 Planctomycetota bacterium | reverse complement strand
CCACATGACAGGTGCCGGGTTCAAAGGTCGCCGCCTCCCCGCAATCGTACGGCTGGCCATACAGTTGGCCGTCGCGATAGGCGGAGATCGTGCCGTCCTCGGCGTAGACGATGGCGACATGCACTCGGCGGGTGGCCGCTTCGGTTTCCTCGGGGCCAGTGAAACTCTTGGTGCGAGCGTATCCCTCGCTGCCCGCCATCCAGCGGTTCGGTTCCTTCTCGGCGAAGACGATGGAGTCGAACCGCGTTCCGTCCTGGGTCTGCACGCCGATGACACCGCCGCCAGCTTGCTTCAAGGTCGCCAGTTGCACCCAGGCTTCGAGCGTCTTGGCCTTGAGCCGAACCGGGATCGGGGCCGAGGTCACGAACCCGGTCTGGCCATCGACGAACAGTCGGCCCTCGCGGACCTCAGCCCCCGGTCGAGGCTCACCGTGCAGGCTGCCGAGCTGGTCCTTGAGGTCAGTGGCAAAGTCCCAGCGGGCGATCGGTGTCGGCGCGGGTGGGCGGTTTCCGGCGGCGCGGCTTTGGAGAATCTTGTCGCGCGCGGGAGTCTCAATGGCGGTCAGTTCCTCGCCAGCCGCTTTCAGCCGGGCGTCGACTTTCGTCAGTTCGGCCCTGAGCGCATCAGTCGTGTACTTCCGCTCGCCATGCCGCACTCCATCGAGGCAGGCTGCCAACTGGTAATACTCGACCTGCGAGATCGGGTCGAACTTGTGGTCATGGCAGCGGGCACAGTTCACCGTCAGGCCCAGGAACGTTTGCCCCACAGTGCCGACAATATCTTCGAGTTCGTCCTGCCGCACGACCGCCCGCATGGCGAGGCTCTGCTGCGTGTGCCCGACTTCGTCATAAGGAGCTGCGACCAGAAACCCGGTGGCGATGATCCCGTCCGCGTCGTCGGGCTGGAGCAGGTCACCGGCGATCTGCATCCTCGCGAACTGGTCATACGGCAAGTCTTCATTCAGCGACCGAATCACCCAATCGCGGTACGGCCAAGAGTTCGTCCGCAGCTTGTCCCTCTCGAACCCTTGGCTCTCGCCGTACCGCGCGAGGTCGAGCCAATGCCGAGCCCAGCGTTCGCCGTACTGCGGTGAGTCGAGGTACTTCGATAGCAGTTGGTCATACATCTCCGGCGTGGGCGACTTCTCAAACGCCGCCACGTCCTCGGGCGAGGGCGGCAACCCGGTGAGGTCGAATGCCAGCCGCCTGACCAGCAGTCGCGGCTCGGCGGGGTCCGAGGGAGTCAGTTTTTGTTCTTGCACCTTGGCCAGGACGAAGCAGTCGATCGGGTTGCGGACTCGCGATTCCCACTCGGCGGGGATGGTTGGCGGCGCGTGGGCCTGAAGTGCCTTGAGCGACCACCAGTCATACCCCGCTCGTTTCTCGGAGGAGTATCGAAACGGGTCAATCGGCCTGCTGCCCCACTGGGCCCCCTGCTTGATCCAGGCTTCGAGGAGCGCCTTGTCGCCCTCGCTGAGCTTGGCCTTCGGCGGCATCTCGCCGTCGCGCACTCGCTGCCAGAGCAGGCTACCCGCCGCATCGCCCGCAACGAGGGCGACGCCGTTCTCGCCGCCGGTCATGACCAGCGCGGCTTCACTCAGGTCAAGCTTCCCTTTCGGGTCAGCCCCATCGTGGCACTCCAGGCAATGCCGAGCCAGCAGGGGGGCAATCTGCCGGTCGAAGTCGACCGGGTCTGCGGCGTATCCCACGCTGGCCCCAGCAATCAGCACCAGCAGATAGCAAATCGTTCGTAACATCGGCTCTAGCTTTGAAGAGGGCAGTCAATGGGGCGGGTCACTGAACTCGTCCTGATTCACGCTTCAGGGAGACGAGCTTCACGGGTCACGACTCACCAATTCACCGGTCTGTGGCTCCGGTGGGGGGAACTCGACCCGCAGATAAATCTCGCTCAGTGGGAGCGTGATCCCAACCGACTCCAGTGTGATCGAGGCCGTGAGGTCTCGGGCCTCGCGGTAGGTCCATTCGCCGTCAGCACTGCGACGGTAAACCTCGACACGGGGGATCGATTGCGAAACGTGGACGAACTCTTGCAGTGAATCGATCTGCATGTACTGAGACATTTTCGTACTGAGGTCGTACTTCTCGGTCGAGTCGGACAGGATCTCGATCAACACCTTGGGCGTCAGCAATGTGTCGACTTGGTCATCCACAAACTGAGGTTTGTCACAGGCAATCGACAGATCGGGATACGTGTACAGCCCGGTCTTGGAGACACGCACCCGCATGTCACTGCCGTAAGTTTCACACGGACTTTCCCGCAGGCGATTATGCAGTTCTCCAACGAGGTTCGATGAGATCCGGTTGTGCTCGCGGCTGGCCCCCGACATGGCGAACATCTCGCCCCGGAAGAACTCACTCTTAAACTGAGCCTTACGCTCAATCTCCAGATATTGCTCCTCCGTCAGCTTGCGAACCGGGACCGTCGACATGGGAGATTCCTCGCGGGAGTGCTTAGCGGGACTGGTTTCGTGACTGACCGACATCGGGTTTGAGTATACGCGATGTGGCAAGCGGATGGTCTGCTGGCCTCACGCAACCGAGGTGTCGGGATCAGGAAACTCGACCCGTTGATAGACCTCGCTGAGAGGGATCGTGATGCCGACAGAAGACAGGGTGAAGGATGCAGCCATGTCGGCAGACTCGATGAGCTTCCATCCGCCATCGGGCAGGCGTTGGTAGACTTCCACTTGCGGTGCCGTCTGTGAGACGAGGACATACTCTTGCAGCGAGTCGATTTTTCGGTACTGATTGGACTTCGAGCCTCGATCATACTTCTCAGTCGAGTCGGAGAGGATCTCGAAGAGGACCGTGGGGTTGAGCATCGTATCGAACTGATTGTCCAGAAACCGAGGTGGGTCGCACACGATGACCGCGTCCGGATAAGTGTATAACCCCGTCGCAGACACAAGGACACGCTGATCGCTCCCGACCGGATGACAGGGCGATCCCTCCAAACGCTCTGCCAAACGGTGAAGCAGATTCGTCTGAATCAGATTATGAAGATAGCTGGCTCCCGACATGGCGAACATCTCGCCCCTGTAGAACTCGCTTTTGAACTGGGCTTTCCGCTCGATCTCGATGTATTGAGCCTCTGTCAGCTTGGGAATCGGGACCGTCGACATGGGAGATTCCTCGCGGGAGTGCTTAGCGGGACAGGTTTCGCGACTGACGGACATCGAGTTCGAGTATAAGCGAACTGGCCAGCTGGACGAACACCTCCGTCAATCAATGAACTGAAACTCCGTCGAGGTCAACATCGCATGCACGGTCCGGCCCCACGCCTTCCGCACAGCTGCGTCATCTGCACCGGCGGGGCGTTCCTGGTCGAGGTACTCACGAATCTTCGCCTGCTCGGTCGGTCCGGCGGAGCGGCCCCACAGATGCACCGCAGCCCATTCCAGTCGCTGGTCGTCCGAGGGGCTGGCCTCGCGCAGCATCAGGTCGGCGGTCTGGGTAGCGGCCTTGGCCACAAACGGGTTGTTGAGCATCATCAGAGCTTGCGAGGGAATGGTCGTCGTCTCGCGGCGACCGACGACGAAGTCCGGGTCGGCGAAGTCGAAGACCGTCAGCAGTGCCGGGATCTCGTTGCGAATGATTGGCAGGTAGATCGTGCGGACGAACGACTCGCCCCCCTCGTACCCTTTGGCATCGGGTTTGTTGTCGTCGACCAGTTTGCCCATCCCCTTGACCGGCGAACCGGCGTCGCTGGGTTGGAGTTGACCACTCACCACCAGCAGCGAATCGCGGAGTTGCTCAGCTGTCATGCGTTTGCGATTGGCTCGCCAGAGCTTGCGGTTCTCGGGGTCATGGTCGAAGACATCGGGGCGGTCGCGGGAGTCCTGGCTGTAGACCTGGCTGAGGACGATTTGGCGGATGAGCCAGCGGGTCGACCAGCCGTGTTCGATGAACTCGACGGTCAGCGTGTCGAGTAGAGTCGGGTGCGTCGGGCGATCACCCAACTCGCCGAAGTTGTCGACCGAACGGACCAGTCCCTCGCCCATCAGCTTCTGCCACACGCGGTTCACGTAGACGCGGGCGGTGAGCGGGTGGCGGGAATCGGCCATCCATTCGGCGAGTTCGCGGCGACCGCTGGCCTCCTTCGAAATGGGTGCCGGTTCGCCGAGCATCGCGACCTGGAGGAACCCGCGCGGGACGGACGGCCCGAGTTGGCGCGGCTCACCTCGTACGCAGACCTCGCAGTCCGCGATCTTCCCGATTGCTTCACGGATGGCAATGGCCATCGGCGCGGGCGGCGGGGCCGAGGCGTCGTGCGCCTTGATCTGCGTTTCGACCGCCTTGACCTGCTCCTGTGAGGTCTTCAGCGCCGCTTCCAGCGGAGCCTTGTCGACCATCCCCGCGATGTCGGCGAGTTCATCGACCGCGACAAAGGCGACTGCATCCGCGATCACATGCCCATCGGTGGCGGTCGTGCCGAGTTCGACATAGCTCTCCGTGGACGGGTCGAACCGGAACTGCCCGATGGCGTGGTACTGCCCGTCGACCTCGGGGGCCTTGCGCTGGTTGAGCTTCAGGTCGGACTTCTCATCGGCATGCTGCACCGTGACGGGCACACTGCTGGCTCGGCCTTCTCCAGCGGTATAGGCCAGGCGCACCTCATACAGACCCGGCTCCGGCAGTCGGGGGACATAGCGAATTGACTTGCCGCCCTTGTCCTTCTGGTCATCGTGGCAATAGCCCTCTCCCACGAACGGCTTCGTGAACACCGAGGCTTTCCACTCGCCGACCTTCGTCGCCTGCACATCATCCACGACCACTTGCAGGCCACCACTCTTCACCGACTTGAGGGCCACCTCGGACTTCTTCAGGCTCTCCTGAGCCGACTTCAACTGCTTCTTGAGTTCACTCTTCTCCCCCTCGTGCTTCGCGAGAGCTGCCGCGTGCTCGGGCTGGATCGGGAGCGGGCGACGCACGTAATCGGAGACGTACTGCTGGATCTCTCCGTCCAGACAATCGGTGCTGCGGAAGATCCCCGCCATGGCGTAATAGTCTGTCGTCGGGATCGGATCGAACTTGTGGTCATGACAACGCGCACAACCGAGCGTCATCCCCAGAAACACTTTACCCACCGTGTCGACCTGCTCGTCGACGACATCCATCTGGAGCTTCAGCTTGTCCCGCTCGCTGAGCATCTTGGGGCCGACGGCGATGTACCCGGTCGCGATCAGCCCGCGCACCCGGTCCTCTTCACGATCACTGGGAAGCAGGTCACCGGCCAGTTGTTCGCGGACGAACTGATCGTACGGCATGTCGCTCGCATAGGCGTCGATGACGTAGTTGCGATACCGCCAGCCATCGTGAAACGTGGCGTTGAAATCGCCGCCGTTGGAGTCGGCGTAGCGAGCCACATCGAGCCAGTGCCGCGCCCACTGTTCCGCCGAGGACCGCGAGGCCAGCAACCGCTCGACGACCGCAGCCAGAGCCTGCGGGTCGCCGTCACTCTGAAAGGCATACAGCTCCGCCTCCGTCGGCGGCAACCCGGTCAGGTCGTACGTCACCCGCCGCAGCAAACGAGCCTTGTCGATCGTTGGCGACGGTACAATCCCCGCCGCTTCGAGGTCCGCCAGCACGAAACGGTCGATGAACGTCGCGGGCCAGTCCGCGTCCTTCACCGCCGGAGTCGCCGACTTCACCGGAGGTTGAAAGGCCCAGAACTTTCGACCGGTTGCGATGTCGATGGCGGACGCGGCATGGGCTTTGGCAGCCTCTCCCGCGCGCGGATCGGGAGCCCCCATCGCGATCCACTTCTCGAAGTCCTGGATGACCGACTCCGGCAACTTCCCGGCGGGAGGCATCTCCAGCCCATCGTATTTAAGGGCCTCCAGGATCAGACTCTCATCAGGCTTACCGCCCACGAGCGCCGTCCCGGAGTCACCGCCCTTGACAACAGATGCAGCGTTTTCAAGTGACAGACTCCCTTTGATCTCTTGTGCCTGAGACGAATGACACTCATAGCAATGTTGAATCAGGACCGGGCGAATGCGGCTTTCAAAGAACGCCATACCTTCCACATCTTCGCCGCTCACGGGAGCGACATAGACAAGGAGGAGTGCCGTCACGATTCCACGAATATGCATGAACCATCGCCTCGTCGAACACAGAGACATCAGGCCGGACGCTGCCTCGGCGGACGATTCATCGTAACATCAATCCGAATCGATGCCTACGGATTTGGCTCGTATCCATTGGACGATTCACCTCACGACCTGCGATGAGGCTTACCAATAATCCGTGAAAGCCGTGATTGAAACTGGGAGGCGGTCAGTGATCCGTGATGAGTCAAGAGCGCAACTCTCCCGTATGGCTCAGTTTGCACCTTAGCCAGCAGCGCAGTGCTTCTGAAACTCTGAATTGCCCTGACAACCTGGGTTTGGTTTAGGAACGCAGCCCCATCACACTCGAGTCGAACCACGAAAGGCACAAAATACACGAAAAGAGGAGGATTCCTTGGCAAGCCCGTCGAGCGTTCGGCAACCGTCAGCATTCGTTCCGCTGGAAGTCCTGGTGAA
>JANOKO010000755.1:0-1300 GCA_031419335.1 Planctomycetota bacterium | reverse complement strand
GTGACACTGACCGTGGAGCGACCGGGTGTGGGCAAGGTCACCGCATCTTGCACTCGCCGCGAGGTCATCGTTCGCAGCATCCCACTGGCGACCATGGTCGATCCCTCTAGCGGCATTGGATACATCCAGTTGACGGGGTTCCAGAAGAGTACTGTCATGGAACTCGACATGTCGCTGAATAAGCTGAAGCAGCAGGGGATGCGGTCGCTGATTCTCGACGTACGTCAGAATCCGGGCGGTCTGCTCACCACGGCTGTGGATTTGCTCGATCGGTTTATTGCCGAGGGAGTTCTCGTCTCCACACGGGGAAGAGAGCCGAATCAGAATCAGACGCACGCCGCCCACGCTCCGGGAACGTGGGATCTGCCAGTGGTGCTGTTGATTGACGAGAACAGCGCCAGCGCCAGTGAGATCGTGGCTGGAGCCTTCCGGGATCATCAGCGGGCCAAGATCGTGGGTCGTCGGTCTTACGGCAAATGGTCGGTGCAGAGCATCTACGACAACGACTTGGGTTACGGCTGCGGAATTCGTATGACCACCGCCAAGTTTTACTCCCCGAATGGTGACACGCTCGGTAAGATCGGTGTGAAGCCGGACATCGAAATTCCGGCGGAGCAGGCGGCTCCGCACATCATTGGCGAAGTCGACCCCGTTGCGGACGCCGATGTCCGCACAGCGATCGAGCAACTCAAACAGGTCGAGTACACCCAGCGATGAGCGAGAAGTCTCCGTCCTTCGACACGGTCTGGCTCCGCGAAGGACAGGGACTCCCCCCCACGGTGAAGTGGTCGTTTCGTGGAGACGGAGCCATCGTTTCGCTAGCGATGTCCCGCGAATCGGGCGATGTCTTCGTATGTGACGCTTCATCGACTCTGTATCGTCTGACCCGCACCGGCAAGATCGCCGCAGTGACCCATCCCAAGGCTCCCTTCATTCAGATGGTGTGGAGTGAAGACGGTCAGTGGGGGTATGGGGTCGCTTCGGATCGGACGCTGGTCCGGCTGGATCGCAACTTGCAAATCGATTGGGAATACGAGACGCACGAAGACATTTTGTGTCTGGCGGTGGCACCATTCGGGCACCACGTGGCGGTTTCCCACACCGATGCGTCGAACATGATTCTGAATGAACGGAAGCGGAAGATCGCCCGCTTTGAGACGGTGCGGCCTCTGCAGTTCATCCAGTTTTGCGGGGCGGAGCCTGTCCTGTTCGGCTCCGCAGAGAATGGTCTGCTCTGCTGCCACAATCTCGTCGGTGCCCAATTGTGGCAGGAGCGGGTCTGGTCCAATGTCGGCTCGAT
>JANOKO010000754.1:0-1384 GCA_031419335.1 Planctomycetota bacterium | reverse complement strand
TCTGCTTGATGACCCGTCCAGCAGATGAGCTGTGGCCGTTCGATTCGGGGAGGCCAGTCTCTGTGCAGGGCTGACCATCCGGCTTCCATTGCGTTTTTCCGTCGGAAGGATGCGGGGAAAGTCGGACGAATTCAACAACTCCCTGGCCATAGGCTCCTTCAAATGGAGCGAGAGTTGGTTTGGCGAGTGGATCAATCGTGATGTAGGTCGGGCCGCCAAACCGCTTCGCTGCGGAATCGGGAGTCTCGCCCTCTGGCAACATCCAAAGACTCGCCTCGGTGTGCGCGAACGTTTCCGTGGAGTAGGCCAGAATGTTCCGACTCCGCCGGGGCGTTATCTCCAGTTGGCAGGGAATAGACGGCAACGAGGCTGCCATATTCTTCTTCATCTGGTCGGTCGTCGGCAGGTATTCCAGAGGCATTTTCACGCGACCTCGATGGTCGAGTTTCGATTGGTAGCGATTGATTGTTGTGGGGCCGGGGCTGCCGACCTGGGGGTTGGCTGTCTGAGCCCGTTGGAAATTCTCGAGTGTTAGCCAGACGCTCCACCCTGGCGGGCACTCGACATTGTGATGGAACAAAAAGTACGAACCATCGATGGTGGCGTCATTCACTGTAATCTGAGAATGAACACCGATTCTGGAGAGTGTCCACCCGAAGAATCCCAACAAAGTGACGAACACGAATGAGATTCCGGTGATCAGCTTCCAGTGCTTCCGAAACGCTCGCTTGGCGGGTGACTTCTCAACAGGCATCACCCAGAGTTGGATGTAGGCTGCGATTGCCAGGAATCCCAAGAAGCCAAATATCTTGGCCTTCGCCTCCAGCACGTCGACGTAGTCCAGGAACCACAAGAGGCCCAGCAACGCGAGTATCAGGCAGCGCCACCCCCAGGTCGTTTTGAGATCCGGCTCAGATTCCGAAGACAGATTTGTAGGGGTGGCCGTTGACGCCTGGAAGGCTTCGTCGCTCCGTTGAGGCGCGGCGGCAGTGGCCCGCCGACGAAGGAAGAAGCGTACGATAATCCACCCCACACCCCCGACAATGGCCGCCCCGAATGCATAAAGCAGGGCATTCAGTTCTGAAGAAGTCGGGCTGAAATGCGGGAAGCCGAAAACCAGATTGCTGATGACCACGGCCACCATAAAGTAAATGATGACGGTCAGTTTATCCCACTGTGCGAACGTGTATGTCATATCACGCATCAACGCGTTGATCTCTCCCAGTGCGGCCTCGTCTTCGTCGGAAGACTCCTCCAACAATTGGGAAGCCACATCCGGCGGGAGTTGGGTGATCGATGTTTCAATCTGCGTCCGCAACTCCGTTGCCGACTGGTATCGCAGGTCCGGGTTCTGCTCCAAGGCTCGCTGCACGATCTGGTCGAG
>JANOKO010000753.1:0-2769 GCA_031419335.1 Planctomycetota bacterium | reverse complement strand
GATGTAAGTCAGCCAACTGGCCGGGGTCACACAAGTCAGAATCCGCAAGGTTTCCGCCTGGTATCCCAGCAGATCCAGGACGTAAGTCACAATGGGGCCTGACATCGTCACCAGCACGAGAATACTCAGCAGAGTCATGATCGCTCGCATCTGAGATCGAGCATGCAGACCGATCGCCATGCCCATCCACATCACGAGCGGCAGGACGGAAAACACGCTGCCAAAGGACAATGCTAGGTAGCGGAGGTCGTTCTTGAACCCGCGAAACCAGTGATGGAAGAGGATCACCGTGCTGAATGGCACCATCAAGGTCCAAAACAGTCGCCGCACTCCACTCAGTTTGCTGGATAAAATGCGGACCCCTGATATCGGAGACACCAACAACACATCCAGCGTCTGCCTGGATCGTTCGGAGGAGATCACGCTCGCAGAGTGGATAGCGGTCAATACCAGCGCAATGACCCACAACAGATACAGCAACACAGAACTGATCGACTCCGATCTCACCATGTCGATGCGTACGACCTGAGAGATAAACAGAACCGGCAGTTCGATCACGACCAGTATCCGGAATAGATACCGAAAGGTTCCGAGAGAGCGCTTGGCCGTCTCTCGCCAGCGGATGGGGTCCATCCCCGGTAAGGCATCCCCATCCCGCACCAGTACGATTCCCCCGGTGATGGAATTCATGCGGTTGAAGACCTGATCGACCTCCTTGAAGACCGTCAGTAGAAAGTTTTTAGGCGGAACGAACGCCCGGTCATACAGGAAGACACAGGCAAACAAATACGCCCCCAAGGTGAATGGAGCAAACAGGCAACTCGTTGCCACCAGACTGACCGCCAGACTGGTCCCCTGAGTCAACATGGGCAGTGCCGGAGCCAAAAAAATCCCCGTCCCCATCAAGCAGACATAGGTCGCGACATACGCTTCGACCGTGGTTCGGCAAAAGGTCGAACACATGATCGACACCGTCCCCACGTACACTGTCAGCAGCGTGAGAAACATCAATGTGAAGTACAACTGGGTCGTCTGCACCCCGCCAAAACTGTAAGCCGTCGCCATCAGAGGAAAGGACAGCACCACAAACGCCAGCATGGGGATCACTCGGCTCAAGAGCTTTTGCAACACAATCAAGCCGCGCGGAATGGTCGTCAGCAGCAACAGCGACAAACTCTCCCGCTCTTTTTCTCCTGCAAACGCTCCCGCACATGTCGCAGGCAACACCAGCAGGATTGCCCCCAATTGCAAACGGAACATCTGCTCGAACATCTCTTGGCCCTGCCCCAGCTTGGCCGCTCCTCCCGTAGCACCGCGACCATAGATGATGAATAACCCCGCCGCGAAGAGTACGGCTGTGTACAAGAAACGAATCACATACGTCCGCCGCCGAGCTGCCTGTTCGATCAATTCCTTGGCCAAGAGCGGCATGGCCAAGTGTCGGCAAAGAGCGGCAAACATGGGAACCTCGGCGGAGATGAATTCGAAAGAGCGAGGATAACAGGGTTACGTCCCATCGCACCTATGTGTGGGAAGGAATGTGTCCATGTTCCAGATTCAACGTTCGGGCGAACTCATCCCAGATCAACTGACCGCTATCGCAGAACTACCGTCCGATCGTCCCCCCCGCGTTCATCGCCATATTCCCGCCGTCCATCGGGATCAACGCCCCGGTGATCCACGACGAGGCATCGGACGCCAGTAGAACCACCAGTCCCTGGATATCCGTCGGTTGTCCTAACCGCCCGCGCGGGATGCCGCTGAGCCAGCGCTGCTCGATGGCGGGGTCAGCTGCGATCCGTTTTTCGAGGCTGGGGTTCATGACTTGGGCGGGGAGAATGGCGTTGACGCGGACGCCTCGGCTGGCCCATTCGGTACTGAGTTCGCGGGTCATCTGGACAACGGCCCCCATCGCCATGCTGTAGGCGATGTGCCCGCGTCCGAGTGCAGTCATGCTGGCGAGCGAGCCGATGTTGACGATGCTCCCGCGCCCGGCCTGGAGCATCCGACGGCCGGCTTCTTGGCACATTTTGAATCGCCCGAAGACGAGGTTCTGGAACACCATTTGGACCTGTTCGAGAGTGATCTCTTCGGGTGAGGCGAGGAACCCTTCCCCCGCGATGTTGGCTAAAAAGTCGACCCGCCCGCCGAACTCGCGATCCAAGATCCCGTAGAGCGCCCGGATGTGGCCGGTGTCCGAGACGTTGCCCGTGAACGGCACCGCCCGACGGCCCAGAGCCTCGATGTCGCGCACGGTCTGCTGCAACCCGTACTCGTTGAGGTCGGCGATCAACAGATCGGCCCCGTGTTCGGCCAGTGCCAAGGCCGAAGCGCGACCCATCCCGCTGGCGGCACCAGACACAAGAGCCACGCGACCCGTCAGGTCAAACAATCGATCCGGCATGCGAGTTGTTCTTTCTGTGATTGGCGATGAATCGACATCACTGTCGGATCGACAGCCTGCGGTTAGGCAGAATTACGAGTGGGGAAGCAGTGAGTTCGGAAGCAGTTCGAGTTCTGCATTTTCGCCGTCGAATCGTGCCGAGTAGTAATCGAGGCATCCTCCAAGACCGAGGACAATCACCTCATCCTCTGACGAGCCGAACTCGACGAAGCCGACCAGCGCTTTCCACGAGACAACGTCGCCATCTCCAACGATTTGGAACTCCACATCGCCGAAGTGAATCGTGAGTCGATCTCCGGAAATGCCTGCCGCAAAACTCGTGACCTCATCGTCCAGTTCAACGCCAAGTAAATCAGCCATCGCCA
>JANOKO010000752.1:0-1068 GCA_031419335.1 Planctomycetota bacterium | reverse complement strand
TGCTGGTGCTGACCCAATTGTCGGTGGGAGCATTCACGGCGGGGCAAGTCGCATCGCTCTCTATCGAGGCCGAACAGCTCACCGCGCTCTTGCCGCTCCATGCGGGGATCGCTCTCGTGTTTGGCTTGTTGGCTCTCGCGGCGAGTACGTTCCATCTGGGTCGTCCGCTGTATGCCTTTCGAGCGGTGATCGGGTTGCGGCACTCCTGGCTCAGTCGCGAGATCGTCGTGTTCGGAGCGTTTGCGAATGCCGCCATCCTCTATGCTGGGATGGTGATGTTCCGAGGCAAGCTGCCCGCTTGGCTGGTCACGCACACATCACTCGTCGGTTGGTCGGTCGTGGCTACCGGCCTCGTCGGCGTCTTCTGCTCGGTCATGATCTATGCGGTTACGCGGCGCGAGTTCTGGCGGTTCGACCGCACGTTCAATCGCTTCAGTCTAACCACGTTGCTCTTGGGGACAGCCGCGTTCTGGGTGGCTGTCGCATGGAGCAGAATCGATGAGGGCCGAGTGTTACCGCTATCTGTGATGCTCTCCCAAGTCGTCGCCGGTGTGACCCTCTTCAAGCTACTCAGTGAGGCGACGCTGTACCGCTACTTGCTCTCGCCGCACGTCACCACACTCGGTCGGTCAGCCCGGCTGCATGTCGGGCCACTGGCCCGCATCGCCTGGGGCCGGAACCTGTTCGGCATCGTCGGCGGGATGGTCCTGCCGTGGCTGGCGTGGTCGGGGGAGGGCACCTCTTCCCCGTTGCTCGTCACCACTTCGCTTACCCTGCTTATCATAGGTGAACTGCTGGAGAGGTACTTGTACTTCGCCGCTGTCGCCTCGCCCCGCATGCCGGGAGCGGTGCGGAGTTGAGGAGCGGTCAGCCGTCAGCGATCAGCAGTCAGACAGAGGAAAGGCCACCGGTTGCAACCGGTGGGCTTTGTCCCTCAACCATAAACCATCATCCCTCCGGCCCCCCAGGTCTCTCCTCCATCAAACCACCGGCCCCCTGACCCGTGAGCTGTTGCTCACGCCGGGCGCGTTCGGTCTCGGGCATGTGCCGGAGCGCGTGGCCCCCGAT
>JANOKO010000751.1:0-1649 GCA_031419335.1 Planctomycetota bacterium | reverse complement strand
ACGTACCATGCCCTGGAAGGCAAGACTTGTGTATAAGGATGAGAGCCGGAGCTTGGGACCGAGGAAAACCCGCGAGGTAGAATGGAAGGTCAGCGAGCGGCGGACGTAAGTCCGCCGTGCCGGGGCAGAGTGTCCGTCCAGGCACCGAGCAACCTCATCCCGCATCACAGGAGCCGCATCGTGGACCTGCTTTGGTTCATTCCGATGACCACGCGGTATTGTCTGTATTGTCTCGCACTGGGACTTGCGTGTGGAGTGACCAGCACATCGCTCGGCGACCAAAGCCCTCTGGTGACAACCGGAAAGCTTTCACACGATTCCACTGACGACGCTCATCAAACAGAAAAACTGTACGGTGGCGAGACGCTCGACACTTGGCGTGAGGTGATCAAGTCCCTCGATCTGGAGTCCCCGGAAGCCGCAGTCGCGGTGCCGGGACTGATCGCGATCATGCAGGACGAAACCGCTCCGTGGTTCACCCGGCGGCAGGCAGCTCTGACTCTGGGGCGGATCGGTGGTCCCGCAGCCCGCGCGGTCCCGATCCTCGAAAGATACGCCGTCTTCCCAGCCATCGACGGCGATGATTCAACTCCGCTGTGGGCCGTTAAAGCACTGGCTCTGTTCGGCCCCGTCGCTGCCCCGACCACGCCGACGCTGGCTCGTCTGGCGAACGATGCTCACACCGATCACACGGTGCGATTAATGTCGATCGAAGCTCTGTGTCGGATTGGAATCGCCCATCCGCTGGCCCTGCCGACTGTGATCGCGCTGCTGCAGTCGTACGAACCTCGTGTCGCTCTGGACCGCGAGCGAACCGGAGCGGAACTCGATCTGGTGGTCGGGTGCATTGAGTGCCTCGAACTCTTCCGAGGCAGCGGAGTCGGCAGCGTCCCCGTTCTGCTGCGGTTCAGCGAAGACCGCGAGGAGCGGGTCCGCCGAGCTGTAGCTGTCACACTGGGAGCCATCGGCCCTCGCGCGAGCGATGCCGCCCCGCGACTGGCGGAAATGGTCGTGGCCGATCGCTCGCTCGATGTCCGCGACGTGGCTGCTGCGAGCCTGGGCCGCGTCGGAGGGACCGATTGGCTCACACGGATTCTCGATCACCCTGAGCCGGAGACACGCGAACGCGCCGCCACGGGGTTGGGCTATGCTCCCATCATCGACCCCGCCACTCACGCGACTCTGGTGAAGGCCCTTACCGACGAGTCTCCCCGCGTCCGCATCGCCGCCATCGAGTCTACCCAACGACTGCGTCCCGCCCCCCAGGTTACCGCTCCCGCCGCCGCGAAAGAGATCGCCGCCCCCGACCGTCAAGTCCGCCGGAGAGCGATTCTGCTTCTCACCCAGCTCGGTCCGCTAGCCGCTCCGGCGATCCCGGTACTCGAACAGTTGAGGAATCATCCCGAGCCGCAGGTACGGCTGTCTGCACAGAAGCTGCTCGATGCGATCTCACGACAGTAGTGCATTTTCAGAATTGGTCTTCAGTGACAATTCACTCTCAACCTGGGGTCTCATCCTTATACACAAGTCTTGCCTTCCAGGGCATGGTACGTGGCCCAGGCCAGGCTGAAGTCGAAGACGCGGCGGAGGCCGCGCCACATCACTTCGGGGCCGGGGGGGCCGTCGTGTTTGCGGCGCAGGTAGCCACC
>JANOKO010000750.1:0-8305 GCA_031419335.1 Planctomycetota bacterium | reverse complement strand
GATTTCGGAGAAATCGCCGACAATGGAGTTGTTCTCGCTCGCCCCTGTGCATCACCGACTATCGAGACGCACACTCCATCGCCGGGGAGCATTCAAGTCGCATCCGTGTCTTCCAGGGATCGCAGTTTTTCACTGGAAATGTTCCCGGAGAGAAGAAATCTTGTCGGTGCGAGTGTAGATTGATTTCGCTCGCTACGTTCCTTGCACCGTCAGGGGGCTCATCATCCGCTCACGTCAGTCAGGAGTATTCCTGATTCGGATGGAGTCCCTGTCACAGTCAACCCTCGCGGAGATCCCTCTCATGTGGAATTGGAAGCAGGCATCTTGCGCCGCTGCTGGTTTGTTACTCGGCATGGCATCGACCGTGGGGGCCGAGGACTGGACACGGTTTCGAGGTCCAAACGGCAGTGGTGTGGCCTCCGCCGGGGAATCGGTCCCCAGCGAATGGGGTGATACAAAGAACCTCGCTTGGAAACTCGCGTTACCGGGTCCGGGGTCGAGTTCTCCGATTGTCATCGGGAACAAGGTGTTTGTGACGTGCTTCTCTGGTTACGGAGTCAACGGCAACGACCCGGGGAATCCACGCGATCTCAAACGGCACCTTGTCTGCATTGATGCCAGCAACGGAACCCAGTTGTGGGAAGTGAGTGTCGCCTCCCAGGAGCCGAGCGAGGATCCCTATTCCCGAATGCTGGGGGAGCATGGGTATTCGAGTGGGACACCCGTCAGTGATGGCGAGCGGGTCTATGTTTTTTACGGCAAGGGTGGAGTCCTGGCGTACGACTTGGATGGGAAAGAACTCTGGCGTGTGAATGTGGGTTCCGAATCGGGGCCGATGCGCTGGGGTTCGGGTGCGAGCCCAATCCTGCATGGCAACCTCCTGATTGTGAATGCCAGCGAAGAGGACCAATCGCTGGTGGCCCTCGACAAGGTCAGCGGCAAAGAGGTCTGGAAAGCTCAAGCCGACGGGCTGGGGATGACTTGGGGAACTCCGGTCATTGTGGGTGCGGGCGACGCAGCTGAGCTGGCGATCGGTGTCCCCGGCGAGGTGTGGGGCTTCAACCTGAAAACAGGGAAACTGAAGTGGTATGCCGAGGGGCTGTCTGACAACTCTTTCTGTGCCAGTGTCATCACGGATGGCGAGATCGTCTATGCGATCGATGGTCGCAGCGGCGAGGGAGTCGCCATCCGCTCCGGAGGCACACAGGATGTCTCGAAAACCCATACGATCTGGCGGGCGAAGGCCCCCGGTCGCATTAGTTCTCCGATCCTGCACGAGGGGCGAATCTACACCAGTTCCAGTGGCAGGGTGTTGTGCTTGAATGCTCAGACCGGTGCTGAGATCTATCAAGCTCGCTTCCCCAGTGCTGGCGGGGCACCCGCACCTGCGGAGCCAGCTCCCGGTGGTGGTGGCCCGGGTGGTGGTGGCCGTGGTGGGTTCGGCGGCGGTCGTGGAGGTGGTATGGGCGGTGGACAGGACTACGCCTCACCGATCCTAGTCGGCGACAAGATCATCCTTGTGACTCGGTCTGGACTGACCCATGTGTGGCAGACGGGGGCTGAGTTCAAGTCTCTTGGAGAGAACAAGTTCCTCTCTGACTCCAGCAAGTTCAATGGAACCCCCGCTGTCTCGGGAGGGCGGATGTTCATCCGCTCGGACAAGGCACTCTACTGTGTGTCTGCGAAATAGCTGCCGGTTCCCGCGCTGAACGGGACGGCATTCACTCAACTCACTCTTTCACTTCCCCAGTCTCAGGAGACTCTCACGTGTTGTCGTCCAAGGTTCGTGTTGTGGCTGTTCTGGCCGGGTTACTGCTTGCAGTTCCCGCGTTGACGTTTGCTCAAGGCCAAGGTCGCCCCGGAGGCGGTGGCCGCGGTGGGTTTGGTGGTGGCCGTGGAGGATTCGGCGGCGGTGGTGGGATCTCCGGCTTGCTGCGGATGGAAGAGGTTCACAAGGAAATCTCCGTCACAGACGAGCAGAAAGCGGAACTCACCAAGATCGGTGAATCGCTGCGTCCTGCGGGTGGGGCGGCTGGCTTCAATCAGGAAGAATTTGCAAAACTGTCTGAAGAAGAGCGTGCCAAGCGATTCGACGAGATGCGGAAGGAAGGCGAAGCACGTTCCCAGAAAGCAGACGAAGCAATCAAGGCCCTGCTCAAGCCGGAGCAGTGGACTCGCCTGAGCGAACTGCGCACGCAGCAGGATGGCGTGCGTGGGTTGACCCGCGAAGAGACCCAGAAGCAGTTGAGCTTGACGGAAGAACAAGTCGCCAAGATCAAGACGCTCACCGATGCGCAGCGTGCCGGTGGTGGCGCGGGCGGAGGCGGCGCGAACTTTCAGGATATGTCCGAAGAGGATCGTCGCAAGTTCTTCGAAGAGGCCACCAAACGCCGCGAAGCCTACGACAAGGACATGGCGGCCGTCCTGACTGCTGAGCAAACCGCAGCTTGGGAAAAGTCGAAGGGTGCCAAGTTTGATTTCCCAAGTCGCGGCCCGGGTGGCCCAGGCGGGGGTCGCGGTGGAGCACCCGGAGGTACTCGTCCCGCTCGTCCGCTCTAATTGCCTATGATCCAAACTGCGTGATATCCTCGGCCAATCCCGATCGGTGTCACGCAGTTTTTTTAGGTCGGGATGAAGAGGCACCTGTCCGTTGTCGTCGGACCAGCCGTGTCAGCTTAGCAATTCAAACTTTCGGCCTCGATCCATTCTGCCATTCACGCACAATCGGTGTTCCCATGTCCCACTTTTCACGTCGCCTCTTCCTCCAAGCGACCGCCTGCAGTACGGCGTTCTTCACCGTTCCGGGTCTGTTTGCGGAAGAGTTAGTCAAGACGCCTTCGCAGACCGAGGGGCCGTTCTATCCCGACAAGCTGCCACTGGATACGGACAACGATTTGCTGGTCTTGAATGACAGCATCACACCAGGTGTTGGAGAGGTTACCTACCTCAGTGGGAAGATTCTCGGAGCCACGGGGCAGCCGATTCGGAACGCTGTAGTCGAGATCTGGCAGGCGGACAACAATGGAGCCTACCTGCATTCCGGCAGTAGCAACGGTGAGAAGCGCGACGGTAATTTCCAGGGATTCGGTCGATTCACAACGGGATCGACGGGGGAATACCTGTTCCGCACGATCAAGCCGGTGCCCTACCCGGGCCGCACGCCCCACATTCACTTCGCCGTCAAAATTCCCGGTCGTGATAAGTTTACGACCCAATGTTACATCCAGGGTCACCCCGGCAATGAGAAGGACGGGATCTACAAATCGGTCCGTGATCCGAAATCGCGTCAGGCGATCACGGTCGCCTTTGACTCATTGCCCGGATCAAAGGTCGGCGAACTGAAGGCCCAGTTTGATATCGTTCTGGGAATCATTCCCATCGTGTGAGTGTTCCCCCGACACGTTCCATCAGTTCACGTCAACGGGCGACTTCCGAGTATCACTGCGCACCTCAAACTGCACACAACTGTCCGCGCACAAAAAAAGCTGCGGATCGGCGAACCGATCTGCAGCTTCGAAAAACCAACGCTCGACCTGTATGGCTCAGCAGGATGCTTTGCGAAAATGGCGAGAGACAGGCCGTGTCTAGCACGGACCTTAGCGTCTCGGGCCAACGCGGTTTGTTGGTCCTCCGGCACTAGGTGGCGAGCAGTTGGGTCATTCGCGATTCTGGCATCGACCCCCTGATGAGCAAGCTCCTCACAGGATCGACGCCCTCTGCGTTCCATTGTAGTGTCCGGCGAGACTTCACAATGGAACAACTTTCTCCATCGGCGATTTTTCTCAGGAACTTTCGCTTCTGCTTACCGGCGGGTACGGAAACTTACTGATCGGTCCAGTTGTCCGCTAGTGACAATACATCGTGATTTCGCTTGGATTCCCTAAACCTGAAAAGAATACAGCCCCCAAAACACGATCGATGTGAAGAGTGTTGATGTCGGGGCAGAGGCTGAAGCAGTCCCTTCCCCATAGCCATTCGCTGTTCACTTCCGAGGGTGTGCATCAAGAAAGTCGGTCGAAGTAGAATTTCACCACGGAGTCACGGAGGCACGGAGAAAACCAGATGATCGGAGTGGCTGGTGGTGCCAGGAACAACAATAGGAATCACACGACTTTGGCCGGGCTGTATCCTGTCGATCCATGACACTGTGCCTCCTCGTTCTCAATGGCAGACCAAAGAGACCCTCCCAGCCACATGTTTCTCCGTGACTCCGTGACTCCGTGGTGAATTCCTGCCTACTTTTCTGATGCATACGCCACTTCCCAGATTCCGCAGACTCTCGGTAGCTGTCTGACCCCTGGTTCGGCTAACCTTCACGGCTTGCGGTCTTTTCAGGTTCCATTCCCCACCCAACAGGCGGGAGTGGCTGGCTGGAACTGCCTGTTGAAGTGGGGATTCCCCATAGCAACAAGCGGTGGAGGCAGGGTGATTCTGCCCTCCAGCAGGCCAGTAACCCGAGCGATCGCCAGGGAGGCGTCAGTGTCGCTTGCGAAGTTGTTCGAGTCGAAGTTCCGCGGAGACATCCGCTTTCGTGGTGCAGCCTATGTTCAAGCCGAACGAGTTGCGATCACTCGGGTTCTGACGGACGAGCTTTACGCCATCGTTCGGGATGGTGTGGAGTTTCATACCCAGCTCAGTCGCCAAAACGGCGAACTGCGTATGTTTTGCAGTTGCGTGGGTGAGGGTAACACTCGCGACCCAGCCTGCAAGCACTTGTGGGCCACGCTGTTAGCGGTCGATCACGGTCAGTTGCTCAGTTCCCCGGCCCGGCCCGGTCACGTCCCGGCATTCGTCCAGGAAATCGTGCCATCGTTGCTGGATACCCCGTTCGTCGATGAAGACGATTTGGGCAGCGATGTCTATACCCCCTCTTCCATCACGCGCACGCTAGTGGCTACCGCCCCCACCAAAACCCCCGTGGCACGGCCTGTGGCCCTCCGGGACTGGGAGGTCAAACTGCGTGAATTGCGGACTCACATGGTTCCGACCGCGACTGCGGGAGAATCGGCGGATTCCCGAGAGCGAGAGATTTTTTATGAAGTGGACATCGAGGAAAGCCTCAAGTCCGAGATGCTAGTGATCCAGACCTCCCAGCGGCAGATTCGTGCGAGTGGGCAATGGGGTAAGCTCAAGCCACTCAAGGTCCGCCCCGGCAAGCTGGAAGAGATCGAACATCAGGACGACCGCCAGATTCTGGCCTACCTCATTGGCGGAACACCCGACCGTTCGGGTTGGTTTGCTCAGCAGGCTGAATTCCAATCGGCACTGTTCCGGTATCGACTTCCGTATGAACTCTGCACGCTACTGCTCCCGCTGATGTGCCGGACGGAGCGATTGCGATTTCTGGGCGATGAGGGCAAGGCCACGAAATCGCTCTCGTGGGACGAAGGCGACCGCTGGACGCTCTGCATGGCGCTGCGAACCGAGGAGGACCAACAGAAATGGCGACTCGCGGGCGAACTGCGTCGTGGCGATGTCGTGATGCCGCTGACTGAGGTCCGGGTCATCGTCCCGGGTGGTCTGGTCATCGCGGGCACTATCATTAGCCAAGTGGACGATTTTGGCGCGTTCGACTGGGTCCGACTGCTGCGGTCCGAACAGAGCATCTCCGTGCCCGTCGAAGAACAGCGAGAGCTGGTTGATCAGTTGCTGGACATGCCGACGCTGCCTCAACTCGACCTGCCGGAGGAATTGCGGCTCAACGAGATTCGGGCCACACCTCGACCTTTTCTGACGTTGAAGTCCCCTCGTACCAAGGGGTGGCGGCACGAACGTCTCACCGGAGTTGTGGAATTCGAATACGACGGGGCTGTCGTTCCCGGGGCCAGTGCGCAGTGGGCGATCGTACAGCGAGACCAGGGACGCTGTATCCTGCGCGACCGGGACATGGAATCTCGTTCCTGGTCACAACTCAAAGAGATGGGTTTTCGCCGACTGCTGGATCATCGCCAGACGCTGCATGATGTCGAAATCCCCGTCGGAGATCTCGCGGGAGCAGTTCGCAAATTGATCCCTTATGGCTGGGCGGTGCGTGCCGACGGCAAGCAGATTCGGCAAGGCACAGCCCTTCAATTTCGCGTCCGTACCGGGATCGACTGGTTCGAACTCGGCGGAGATGCCGACTTCGACGGAGTGAAAGCCTCGTTCCCCGAACTGCTAGCCGCATTGAAGCGCGGCGATAATACGATTCGCCTGGATGATGGTTCGCTCGGAATTCTCCCCGAAGACTGGCTCCAACAATATGGCATGTTGGCCGGACTGGGGTCCGTGGAGGAGGACCATCTGCGCTTCAGCGCGACACAGGTCGGGCTGCTCGATGCTTTGCTGGAGGATGAGCCCTCGGTCGATGTGGATGCTCAGTTCCTCATCATTCGGGACAAACTCCGCAGCTTCGCGGGAGTCGCCGCCACGATCGAGCCAGAGGGCTTCATCGGCACTTTGCGACCCTACCAGCGTGAAGGTCTCGGCTGGATGAAGTTCCTGCAGGACTTCCACTTTGGCGGCTGTCTGGCGGACGACATGGGTCTCGGCAAGACGGTGCAGTTGCTGGCCCTGCTGCTAGAGCGCTCCCGCACAGTTGCGGTGCGGCGTCCGTCCGTGATCGTGGTGCCTAAGTCATTGATGTTCAACTGGGTTCAGGAAATCGAACGCTTCACGCCCGAACTCAAGTACCTCGAATACTCCGGCCTGCAACGCGCTGAACTGCGCGAGCAACTCACCAAGGTCGACATCGTGCTGACGACCTACGGCACCTTGCGCCGTGACGTGATCGAACTCCGCGATATCCAGTTCGACTACGCCGTGCTGGACGAGGCTCAGACGATCAAGAACTCGACCTCGCAGGTGGCCAAGGCGTGCCGCCTGATCAAGGCCGAACACCGGCTGGCCCTCAGCGGTACTCCCATCGAGAACCATCTCGGCGATCTGTGGTCGATCTTCGAGTTCCTCAATCCGGGGATGCTCGGTCGCAGCTCCGCCTTCCGCGTGAATGCCCTGGACGGCAAGGACACCCAATCCCGCCAGATGCTGGCCAAGGGGATTCGCCCGTTCGTGCTGCGTCGTACCAAACGCGAGGTCGCGGCGGATCTGCCCGACAAGTTCGAGGAAACGATTTTTTGCCAGATGGGCAAACGCCAGCGGGCGCTCTACAGCGAACTCCGCGAGCACTATCGCGACTCGCTGCTGGGGATGGTCAAGACGCAGGGGATGAACAAATCCCGCATGCACGTACTGGAGGCGCTGCTGCGCCTGCGGCAGGCGGCGTGCCATCCGGCTCTGCTCGATCGCGAGACCAAGGAAGAGGCATTCGCCAAGCTCGACATTCTGCTGCCGCATATTGAGGAGCTGATCGAAGAGGGGCACAAGTCGCTCGTCTTCTCCCAGTTCACGAGCATGTTGTCGATCGTCAAGCAACATCTCGACAAACGCGGCATCCCGTATGTCTACCTCGACGGCAAGACTCGCAACCGCAAGCAGGTTGTCGAGCAGTTCCAGAACGACCCAGACACCAAGGTGTTCCTCATCAGCTTGAAGGCCGGGGGTTTGGGCCTGAACCTCACCGCAGCCGAGTATGTGTTCCTACTCGACCCGTGGTGGAACCCGGCTGTCGAGGCCCAGGCCATCGACCGCGCCCACCGCGTCGGCCAGACACGGCAGGTGTTCGCGTATCGGCTGATATGTAAGGACACGGTTGAGGAGAAGATCCTCGAACTCCAGAAACAGAAGCGCGAACTCGCCGACGCCATCCTCGCCGCCGAGGAAGGCTCGGTCCTGGAGACCCTCACCGCCGAGGATTTGGAACAGCTGCTGTCGTAAAACAACTCGCCACGTAGCGGAAGTCGTCAGACTTTCGCCGAGACCAAGTAGGACAGTGAAAGTCTCACGACCCTAGTACGCCGATCGGGGACGGGCAGGATTGCCCATCCTACAAGGGCTTGTCCCACCCGACATTCACGGATTCACAACAGGCCATTGAACTCTTCAACCGTCAACCCAGCCTGTCGAATGATCGCACGCAATGTTCCCTTGGCAACATCCTTGTGATCGGGAACGGTCAAGCGTCGGTGGGGTGGGTTCTGCTGGCGCAGAATCATGTGGCTACCACGCTGTCCGTCGTACACATAGCCGATCTTCTCCAGAGCCTTGGCCACGTCGCGCCCTGACACGACCGGCAAGGAACTCACGGTGTCACCTCCACGACCTCTTCGGAAATGGACGGCGGCACGGGTTCACCGTGGGCTTGGAGACTCTCCAAATACCCTGCGATGGCTTCCTTGATATTGTCGACCGCTTCGCTGCGGGTGTT
>JANOKO010000749.1:0-1531 GCA_031419335.1 Planctomycetota bacterium | reverse complement strand
CAAACACAACCTCCAGTGGAAACCCGCATGCCCGTACGTGTAATTCACCCCCAAAAACGTGCATGGAACCGAAGCAAATACCTCCAGGCCAAACGCATTACCATCACCGCCGACTCCGGCGGCAGCCACAGCTCACGCTGCCGGATCTGGAAGGGGGAGCTGCAACAATGGGCCGATGAGACCGGCCTGATCGTCGAGGTGTGCCGTTCCGCGAGACATCGTGGACAGACAACGCCGCCCCCCGCCACCAGCCAGTGGAACAAGATCGAACACCGCGTCGTCTACCCCCCAACGGGCGCGGGACTCCCCTCGAGACTCTCGCCGTCGTCGTCCCAGCCAGCGGAGCCACAACCCCCAAAACGGCCCTCGAGGTCCACGCTGGGTGGGACGAACAGACCGACTCGAAAGGCCAAAACGTCAGCGACCAACAACTCGCCGAATGCCACCTCAAGCCGAACAAAGCCCACAGCGAATGGAATCACCAGATCCACCCCCCACAATACCACCAGCCTACCCGTCCCTTATTCCCGCATGAGGCCGTACCACTGATGTGCCGCTTATCGTAGCTTCTGGGCTGTCCAGCCGATCACTCCCATGTGATAGGCTGCGTGCAGTGGTGATTGGGCGGCGTAGAATACGGTCACCAGTTTGCCGCCAGGAAGCTGGGCGGTGCTGGGGTAGCCTATGTCGCCGGGACCGGTGGTGTAGAGTTTGTGAGCTGTGCCCCATGTCTGGCCATCGTTTGTGCTGAGTCGTGCTTCGATGCTGCCGTCTTGGCGATTGCCGTAGGTCAACAGGAGGCGATTGTCTTGCAGTCGCAGCAGGTGCGGCGGGTGCTTGTGGTAGCCTGCGATGAGCCCTTCATCGGTCCACGTCCGTCCATCATCGGCCGAGCGGTACTGTCGCAGCTCCTGTCCGAGTTCAGGAGCGGGCCGGTTCGAGGTTCGCGCGATGCAGAGCCAATCCGGACCCGCGAGCGGCAGTAGCACGCTTTCGTTGAGGCCCTCGGCGATCTTGATCGGGCCGGCCCAGGTCAGGCCCGCGTCGCGGCTTGTCATCGACCATGCCGATTCAATGTTGCCGTGGGCTTCATCGACGGCATACACGATCGTGCGGAGACTCTCATCGTGACCGCGTACGATGCTGCCGAACGGATACGGTTTGAGATCGCCGGGCAGCCGCTGCGGAAACTCACCGGCGGGTCTCCACGATTTGCCAAAGTCGCTCGACCGAAACACACGCACATCATTCGGAGCGCGCTGACCGCGCGTATTCGCAGCATCGTCCATGCCGCTCGCGATGACCAGCAGCTCGTTTTTCGCCGTGAAGCCCGAGGCCCAGTGACAGTAGTTGGCGTCGACAGCCGGGCGTGGGGCGGCGATGCCCCGCTGGCTCCAAGTCTGGCCTCCGTCCGAACTGGCCCAGCACTCAACATCTGCTGGGAGCGTGGTGTGTGCCGCCGCATTGTAGCCCAACGCCAGCAACGTGCCGTCCGGGGTCACTTGAATCTGCGGCCACAACCCGGCGCCCT
>JANOKO010000748.1:0-1238 GCA_031419335.1 Planctomycetota bacterium | reverse complement strand
CTGCCAGTTCGGCCAGCTTTCCGAGGTCTCCGAGCCCCATCTTGCTGGCCATGCCGCCGAGCATTCCCATCAGTCCGCCGCCCGCTTCCTGCTCCTCGGCGGGGGCTTTTCCGATCAGGCCATTGGCCTCGGGCACGACATTGCTCACCTGCGAGAAGTCCGCCCCGAGCTTGTCCTTAGCCAGCTTGAAGATCAGGCCCAAGCCGCCTTCAGCTTGTTCCTTGGAAACTCCAACCTGCTTCATGATTTCGTCGACGATGCTCATGTTTGTGATGACCTGATGCGGTGAGAAAAGAACTGAGACGTGAAACGTAGAGACTCCACGATATATCGGCTACGGGTCAGTTTCCAGATCGGAAGCGAGGAATCACTGAACTGGCCGTTGGATTGCGATCAATGGACTGCGATTGATGGACTGCGATTGATGGACTGCGATTCATCGATGCCGTTCCGAGGAAAGTGGGCCACGGCCGAGGAGCATTCGATGAATGTTTGATGAACACAGTCTGGAGACGCTTGTGAAACCAGCAGACTCGACCTACGTTCACCAAACTCATTCTCCCGAGATCCCGCGATGGCATCCATGACGACCGCTTTGCTCCCCGAACTGCGAACCTATTGCGAGAGCTTGCTGGTCGCGCCCTGCCTCGGCCTCTCTGAACGCCATCAAGTGGCGGCCAAGCAGGTCGGGAGCTGGGTACGCCTGCGCCGAGACGCCGGTTTGACCGCGAACGTCATCGTCGTCTGCACCGGCAACTCGCGGCGGAGCAGCTTCGGAGCGATGCTGGGGAACATCGCAGCTGCGTTTCATGGGGATCCTGGCGTTCGGTTCTCGAGTGGAGGGACAGCCCCCTCGGCGTTCAACCATCGAACGATACGGGCATTGAGGGAGATCGGCGTGCGCGTCGCGCAACAAGGCGAACTCGTGCCCCCTGCCTCGGCGGTTGAGCCGAATCCCCGCTATCTGGTTCGCTGGGGAGCGGGCGAGTCAGACTCAATGATCGAGTTCTCCAAACGCTATGACGACGCTTCCAATCCACAGCAGGACTACTGTGCGATCATGGTCTGCACCGACGCCGACGAGAACTGCCCGGTCGTCTTGGGAGCGAGCCTACGGGTCTCGATGCCGTTTGAAGACCCGAAAGAGTTCGATGACCTTCCGTGCGAACATGCCGCTTACGTCGAACGCCGAGACCAGATCGGTCGGGCCATGCTGCTGATTCTGGAGCAGTGACGCC
>JANOKO010000747.1:0-3479 GCA_031419335.1 Planctomycetota bacterium | reverse complement strand
CCGGGTTCGCTCAGGCGGCTGGCCTGTTGGCCGTAGAGTTCCACGCCTCGGTGGAACCCTTTCGGGAACCGGTGTTTGGCGGGTGGTTCTTGGCCTTGGCGTTCGGCGGGGGAGAGCTGTTGGTAGTCGCGTTCTTTCTGTTCGTACTGCACATCGCGGCCCACCCAGGTGAGGACTTTGCCGTTCTCGGAGAGGACGGGGTATAGGATATTTCCCCGTAACGACCAGCCGCGTTTGTCGCCGCCGCCGTCGTTGGGGAGATAGCCGCACCGCCACTTGGCCATCGACTCGGGAGAAAGACAGGGGTGCTTCCGCACGTAGCTCGCCGCAGCGGGGTTCATGACGGCGATGTCACGGATGAGCTTCTCGTCGATGTTGTGGAGTTCGCGGACACGCTGGTCGTTGGAATCGATTAGCGGTGTATTTGTGGGGAGTGGGGGAGTGACGATCGGCTTCGCAACCTCTGGGGATTGATGAGTTGGTGACGTTTGCGTGGAGTCATCGATTCCTGCGAGAACACGCTTCACCCGTTGGAACTCGGTCCCTTTGAGCTTGCCGCCCGTCGGTAAAGCTCCAGTCAGGAACCCGGTTAAAAGAGTGAGTAAATTGCCTCGCACTCCGCATTGATAAGCATGACACTGAAACACCTTCTGCGGGTTCTCGATGTTGATCGCGATCTCTTTACGCCCCGCATGATCGCCGGGGCATTCGAACGGACAGTCGATGCGCACCTCGGGGCCGGAGCCTTTCGTGACGAGCGGATAACCGCATAACGCAGCTGCTTGTTCGAGGGTTGTCTCGGCTTGCAGCCGATCCACATCAATGTATCCACCAGGTCGGTTCATAGGGCAATCGGGAAGTGATGGTCGGCATGATACCGTACCTGCCACTCATGCTACAAAGTGTTGTTCTCAGTCCTCGTGACCTCGCGCTACTGAGACTCCTCGACCTCACACCGGCTACCGCTCAGCAGATTCGAAAAGCAAGCGTGACGTTCGGCGACGAACCGTTTCGCGATGAGCGGCGAGTTCGCGAGCGGATGCAAGCACTTGCTGATTCCGGACTGGTCCGCAGCTTCCCGGCTGCAATCTACGGAGGGGGCGTGATGCTGTACTACCGGCTGACCCAGGAGGGGTTTCGGTCGGCCTTTCCGGAGGCTGTCGATAACCCGCCGCGAGTGAGCCTCAACGAGATCGCCCCGTCGAGATTGCGGCACGCGATCATTACCGCAGACGCGATCGTACATACGCTGGTTGCTTGTCATGAGAGGGGAGTTCGAGTTCTCAAAACCACTGGCGATGGTCGATTGACCTTGGCCATCGGCGAGCATCGCCAGCAACCAGACTTCCACATGCAGCTGGCCTTCGCCGGTCGCACGTTCAATCTGGTCTTCGAGATCGACAACGCCACCGAGCCACTCGACAGCCACCGCGAGCAGAGCATCCGCACGAAGATCCTCGGGTACGAGACCTATCAAGATTGGGTACTGCGGTCCTGGAAGGACTCCGGCGAGATCGGCCCGAGACCGAGTTTTCGCGTCGTGTTCCTGACGACCGGTGCAGAGAGAGCCAATCACATTCTCTGGCTGGCTCGCGATCTTGCCCGGAACAAGGACCGCCGTCTCGTGTATGCGACGACGCAAGATGCCTACCTCAGCGAACCACATGCTGTGACCGCTCCAATTCTCAACGATCACTTTGGCCGCTGGCAGGCTCTCGTTGATCCGCAACCGACCTCGCAGTTTTCGCGAGCCCCCATCCGGCTTTCCATGCCAATCGTCGTCCCACGCGGACTCTGATAATCTTTCTCAGCTGTCCAGTTCGCTCGCAGTGCTCGGCACGAGTATCAAGCCGCTGCCCCTTCCTTCACCGTTCGCGGTGGATCAAGGCGAAGAGCCGCCGGAGATGAAACCGCCAGCCCGCCTCGCGAGATCCACGGCACGTCAACCGGGGCGGTTTCGAGTGATTCGAGCTTAAGATTGAACAGAAACATCTCGCCCTCCATGCAGCGTTGTGGTAAACTACTTGCATGTCGCCTACCGAAACCCTTTCACCGCCGCCCTCATACATCGGCCATGTCCGCAACGGCGTGGTTGTTCTCGATCAGAATGCGCCATTGACAGAGGGGCAAGCTGTGCGAGTTGAGCCGGTAGCATCCCAGGCGATGCTCGATGCGGATCGCATGGAGCGTGTGCGTCAGCTGCAGAGCCTTTTCCAGCAATGGACCGAAGAAGACGCACAGCTTTCGAACGAAGAAGCGGACCGGTTGCGGCTAGCCCTCAATGACAGCCAGGGCCTGCAGTTTCGCGTTGAAGTGGACCCCGGTCCTCACCCCACGATCTCCTGAATCACCGCCCCATGCGCATCGGTCAACCTTCGATCAATCCCGTGGCTCTTCATCGTCAGCCGGGTATGGTCCAGCCCGAGTTGGTGCAAGATGGTAGCGTGGATGTCGTAGACTTGGGTGGGGTGCAGGCGGTCGAGGGGTTTGTAGCCCCATTGGTCGCTTTCGCCGTGGGTGGTGCCGCCTTTGATCCCGCCGCCGCAGAGCCAGTTGGTGAAGCAGTAGGGGTTGTGGTCGCGGCCTTTGCCGCCTTGCGAGGACGGCATGCGACCGAACTCGGTGGTCCAGAAGACGATCGTGTCGTCGAGCAGGCCGCGCTGCTTCAGGTCGCGGATCAGAGCGCTCGCCCCTCTTGCCATGCCGGTCGCCAGCGGGCCGTGGTCTCTCTTGATGTCCTCGTGCGAGTCCCAGTTCCGTCTCGGGAACCCGTTGTCGTTCCCCGACCAGATCTGCACGAACCTGACCCCGCGCTCGATCAGCCGCCGCGCCACCAGGCACTTCCGCCCGAAGTGGACCGTCTCCTCCAAGTCGTTGATCTCAGTCGGGAATGCAGCTGGGACCGCATCGAGTCCGTACATCTTAAGGATGTGTTCCGGCTCGCCTCCGATATCGAGGGCCTCGGGAGCGGCCAGCTGCATACGTGCGGCGAGTTCGTAGCTGCGGATGCGGGCTTCGAGTCGGGAGTCGCCGGGAGCCTGGGTCAGTGACTGGGCATTGAGCCGGGCGAGAGCTTGGCGGGCGGCCTCATCGCGGTCCTTTGAGATCGAGGGGACGCGCGAATCGGGGAACAGATCGTGGATCGGCGGGTTGCGACCGGGGAATACCGTCACTCCCGCATGCTGCCCCGGCAGAAACGCAGCGTCCCAATTCTTGGTCCCGTTCGACGCGAACCCCCGATGGTCGGGCAGCACGACAAACGCCGGCAGGTTCTCGTTCTCGCTCCCCAGCCCATAGCTAACCCAGCACCCCATGCCGGGGAAACCGGGGTTCTGAAACCCGGTCGCTTGCAGATAAGTCGCCTGGCTATGCACGCCGGTCTTACCGACCATGTTATGCACAAACGCCATGTCATCGACGCAGCTGCCGAGAGAGGAGACAACCTCGCTGAGCGGCTTGCCACAATCGCCATACGGCCG
>JANOKO010000746.1:0-2253 GCA_031419335.1 Planctomycetota bacterium | reverse complement strand
GGCTGCTTTCGCCGGGTCTTTCAGCAGCGTCGCCAGTGTGCCCTTGCCGTCGTTGTAGCTCTTGCCCTCGAGGTCCGCGACGGCCTGGCCCTCCATGTTCGACTGACCTGCCAGGATGAACACCTTCAGCGGCTTCGCGGCTTCGACGGGATTCACCCCAGTCAGCAGGACAAGACCGAGGAGACAGCCAGTGGCGATGGAGAACTTCATTTGGTTTCTCGTGCTGGAGTAGAATTGTGTCAGTCGAAGTGTATCCTCACCCTGTCCCGCTCGCTTGGCTCAAAGACACATCGAACCGTGAATCCGCGCATAGAACCCTCCCGATCATTATTGCCTGCGAACGTCTCGCAGGTGGATGTGGCATTATTGGAACGGCTCTTCGACCTTTCGCCGGACGTGGCCTTTTTCGTCAAAGACGCAGCGGGGAGATACGTCACCGTGAACGAGTCGCTGGTGGAGCGGCACGGTTTGAAAAGCAAGTCGCAAGTCATCGGCAAGTGCCCGCACGACATCTGCCCCGGCGACTTCGGTCGGATTCCCACTGAGCAGGACGAGAAGGTTCTACGCACTGGACGTCCACTGATTGACCATCTCGAATTGCAATGGCATCGACCAAACGACCCGGTCTGGTGCCTGACGACGAAGCTGCCGATGCTGGATTCCGGCGGTGCCATCGTGGGCCTGATCGGCTTCTCACGCGATGTTCGCGTACCGGTTGAGGCTCACGAGATTCCGAAGGAATTCGCGCGAGCCCTCGAAGAATTCGAGCAAACCTTCTCGTCTGAAGTGACACCCGCCTGGCTGGCGAGTCGGTCCAAACTGTCGCCTCAACGACTGGCTCGCCTCACCAAACGGCTCTACGGTCTGACGCCAAGTCAGTTCATCACCAAGTCGCGGATTGCAGCCGCGTCGCGCATTCTGCACGATTCCAATCAATCCGTGGCCGAGATCGCACACGCCTGCGGCTTCTACGACCACAGTGCCTTCACCCGCGCCTTCCGGTCCGCAGCTGGCATGACACCCTCTGAGTTTCGCGCGAAAACGTAAGTGGTGAGACCGGTTGGAAATGGTGGCGAAGTTCGGGGAAGAATATGGGTGAAAATGGCAGCGAGCATGCGTGCAGTTCAGTGAAGCAACAAAAGGGGATGTCACCCATGGCCCCCGCATCTAAATTGGATGGACCAATTGCTGCAGTGAGTAGTCGTCCGTCAAGGGCCTGTTTGGAAATGGGCCGTGGGATGAGAACTGGGGACGGAGCGATTGATGTCGACGAGCAGTGCCTTTGCAGAAATGTCAGAACACTTCGCAGAAATGACAGACCCGCGAATCGAGCGAACGCAGTGGCATGAACTTCCTGACATTGTCGTGGTCTCATTATGCGGTGTGATTTGCGGGTGTGATTCATGGGAGGACTTGCCGAAATATGGTTCAACGCACTATTTGGGGGGATTTCGGATTGCCTGACGGCATATGGATTTACGGAGGCATCGCTCCGATGTCCAATGTGCCAGTTCCGAAAGAGGCCCCTGGCCGAGACACTCGGCCAGGGGCTGACACGCCCTTGGCGCCTCGGAGACCAGGATATTCCTTGGTAGGTTGCTTCCCAGCAGAGCCTGCCTCCGCTTCTCCTGGCAGGGGCATTGCAGCAGATTGCGATATCTCCCTGCAACCATTGGACATCGGAGAGATGCCTTGGAAATCCACCCCGGTCATCGGGAATCCCCCCAAATAGTGCGTTGAACCCTATTTTTCAGACATTCTCACAGTTTGCGACTGATCTCGGACAAACGGAATTCCAAGCAAGCCTCACGTCACGTAGTACAATCGAACGATGCAGAATCACCGACGCTGGCAACTCCCGGCGGCGAGCAGCAGACTATTTTGTGGTCCGTATTTTGTTTAGCAGATATGGAACCACAAGACAGGTCAACAGAAGTCCCGCAATCCACCAGGTGTTGTGATTCACGGGCGTGGACTCGGTTTGGGACGGTTCAGTCTCAGGGGTGGGCGTGGCCGTGGGGCCTGGGTCTGGAGGTTGCACATCATTCGAGACCTTCCACACGAGAGTCTTTCGGTTTTCATGCGCAAACGCGAGCCCCGTTTGCTGTGAGATCAATTTCAAGAGAGATTCCGTATGAGCCTTGGGATCGGAACCTGGCAGGCATACGGACGATTCGTGCTGCTCCCACTGGATCTCTGTCCGTTCCCCAGTCTCGTTGATGAACGTGTTCTTTGTGAGAAGTCCCAGCACGG
>JANOKO010000745.1:0-1248 GCA_031419335.1 Planctomycetota bacterium | reverse complement strand
CGTCAGCCCCCGGATTCTTCGCCCGCAAGTGTCCGGGGGCTGACGCCGCCCGGCTCGCCAACACGATTCAGCACCCCGAACACTCAAACCGCAACGCCCACCGCTACGAATGGTGAGGAAACCGCCACGATTTGCAGCCGGGGTTGTAACGCACCGAGAAACGGCCGGTCAACATGACTCACTGGTATTCGTCGCAGGGCTGGGTCCTGACGGAATTGAAGATGAGGGCGAGTGACTGACTGAGCGGAGTCTCATCGTGCTGACTGAACCGACTCTCTGGAGTGATCCGATGAACGAGAGTGACTCCTCCCGTCGAGTTGAGCACACAGTCAACGTCATCAGTTGATCCACCAGACAGATCTCCACGGGTTCCCGAGATGTCATGCACCACTTCGAATGTTACCGATTCACCTGCTTGACCCCTTTGTCAACACCCCCGTAGGAGCGGTAGAGTACCGGGGCACTGCATTCTCGTGACTGTGAGTTTCTCCCGATTCGATGAGCGCTCGGCCGCGCTCCATCTCCCTCCACCTCAGCTCACATGTGTCTTGCATCAGGAAATCGCATCATGCCACAGAAGTCTGCTCTGGTTGTTCTGCTGGTTTGGCTGTGGAGCAGCCAGGCTGTTGTCCAGGCCGCCGATTGGCCACAAGTGCTGGGTCCGAAGCGAAACGGCATTGCGGATCCGACTGAGAAAATCTCATCGCGTTGGAAAGGGCGACTCCCCACCGCATGGTCGCGTCCTGTGGGGAGCGGGTTCGCTGGCATCGCAGTCGCCTCGGGGCGGGCGATTCTGTTTCATCGCATGAATGATGCCGAAGTGATTGAGTGTCTGGACGCTTTGACGGGTAAGCCGCTCTGGAAAGCGTCGCACCCGACCACGTTTCATCCGCAATTCGGAAGCGACGATGGTCCGCTGTGTACACCCACGATCTCGCAAGGCAAAGTGATTACGTTTGGATCGGAAGGAGTGCTGACCTGCCACGACCTGCTGTCAGGACAATCAGACTGGTCACGCAATACCCACCAGGACTTCGAAGCCGATACCGGGTATTTCGGGGCGGGCAGCTCTCCACTCGTGGTCGGAGAGCGTGTGGTGGTGAATGTCGGCGGCAAGAAAACGGGTGCCGGAGTGGTGGCCTTTAATCTCATCACAGGAGCCACGGTCTGGCAAAAAGTCTCCGATGATGCCAGCTACTCCGCACCGGTTGTAATGGATATGGAGGGGCTGCCCATCGCCATCGTGAT
>JANOKO010000744.1:0-1762 GCA_031419335.1 Planctomycetota bacterium | reverse complement strand
GAGCACTCGATGTGCCACCCCGGTCGCCCCGGTCCCCACGGGCTATCCCAGGCCGGTTCGCCGGGCTTGGAGGACTTCCACAGGGCGAAGTCCGCTGGATTCCGCTTGGTGTCGTTGGCCTCGACCCGCGTGCCCGCCAGCATTTGCGAGATGCTGCGGTTGGAGAGCTTGCCGTAGTCGTGGTCGGACTCGACCGCGAAGTACACGTCCCCGTTCAGCGGGTAGGCGTGCCCCTTCTCGATCAACTTCTGAATCATCTCTAGCATGTCGCCGATATGGTCGGTCGCATACGGGAAGCAGTCGATGCTGTCGACCCCCATCAGCTTCAGGTTGTCGAAGTAGTCAGCGGTCATCTGCTCGGCCAGGGCCTTGACCGTCATGCCTTTTTCGGCGGCCTTAACGATCAGCTTGTCGTCGACATCGGTGATATTGATGACGAACTTGACCCCGTACCCGGCATAGGTCAGATACTTCTTGATCGTGTCAAAGATCACCGGCCCGACCATGTGCCCGATGTGAGCGGGCTTGTAGACCGTCGGCCCGCACAGATACATGCTGACCTTCCCCGGCTCGACGGTCTGAAAGTCTTCCTTCTGACGGGTCAGGGTGTTGTAAACGCGAAGTGCCATGAGTCAGCTGTCCGTGCTGGTCGAGAACTGAGTGGAAACATGCTGGAAAGGACGGGCTCAACATGCCGCGTCTCCTGAACGCGATTTGTAACGCATGGGACAGTAGCTGCCCACTGGAGTTTGGGTGGATATGGTGAACGCTCACGGAGGATGTGTGTGCATCAGAAAAGTAGGCAGGAATTCACCACGGAGACACGGAGGCACGGAGGCACGGGCAGTTTATGTGGAGGAGATCCGGAAGGTTTCTCGCGAGGGTGGCTGGGCGGAAGGCAATCATCAGCGGACCAGCTTCTAGCGAATCGTCTTGTGCAGCCTTGGCCAGTGGCCGCGATACTGGATTTCTCCGTGCCTCCGTGGTGAATTTCTTCCGCTGCCTACTTTCGTGACGCACACACCACGGAGGGTTGTCGAAGGAGGCTTACATTGGCCCCGTTCCAGCCGCTCGCGTACACTGGACGGCATTGCGAATCGCGTGACACCGGCTTCGGCCTCGAGTGTACGTCACTCGAGAGCCCAGTGGGAGTTGCCCGCCATGTCTGACTTTCCCTCTCTGTATGAGCAGTGCCGCACATGGGTCAATCGGCGATCGTTTCTGACCCAGTCGACGACCAGCATGGGGGCGATGGCGCTGGCGTCGCTGATGAACCCGGGTGGGCTGCACTTGAACGCAGCCGAGACGCAGGCGGGGCAAGGCGTGGTCCACCCGCTGCACTTCGCCCCGAAGGCCAAGCGGGTGATTCACTTGTGCATGGCTGGGGGGCCGAGCCACCTCGAAACGCTCGACTACAAGCCCAAACTCGCCGAACTCAATGGCCAGGCAATGCCTGACTCCTTCACCAATGGCCAGCCGATCGCCCAGTTGCAGGGGCAGCAACTGAAAGTTCTCGGACCGCAGCACAAGTTCCAGAAGTTTGGCGAGTCGGGGCAGGAAATCTGCGAGATGTTCCCAAAGATCGGCGGGATCGCGGACGAGATCTGCATCATCCGTTCGCTCAAAACCGAGGCGATCAATCACGACCCGGCCCACACCTTCATGAACACCGGGAGTACCGTCTCCGGCAGGCCCAGCATGGGGTCGTGGTTCTGGTACGGACTGGGGAGCGACAGCGCCGACCTGCCGGGGTTTATCGTCC
>JANOKO010000743.1:0-6643 GCA_031419335.1 Planctomycetota bacterium | reverse complement strand
TTGTCCCAGCTGGGTGGGAGGTGGTCGCGGGCGGAGTGTGATCTTTCGGCGTTGTACCAGTCTTGGGTTGTAGTCAGGATGTGGTTGAAGTGGCGTTCGTTGAGGATGACCAATCCATCCCAAACCTCGTTTTGCAAAGTTTGAATCACCCGTTCAACGTGCGCCCGCAGGTTCGGGGCACGCGGGGGCATCTTGGGGACTTCGATGTTTGCTGAACGGAAGACTTCATCGAAGCTCGGCGGGGTGGCCCAGCATCGTGCCTGCGGTCAGCTCAAACCGAACTCGCTGGGACTATTCGACATGTCGGGAAACCTGTGGGAATGGACGGAAACCACGCAGTCGCTTTCGTCCGATTTCCGACCGGTGCGCGGTGGTGCGTGGTCATCAACCAGCATCTGGAATTGTCGCGCGGCCTCATGCTGTTTGGAGAACCGAACGACCTGCAAAAGTTGCATCGGGTTCCGCATTGTCGCCGAGGTTCAATGAGAGTGATGCCATTTCGTTTAACATCATACCGCTGAACCTACGAATGAAATCCGATGAGCCAGCCCCCCGAGATCAATCACATTGGGTTCGACTCCCGCCGTCTTTATCGGAGTGAAGAATTCATTCAGGTGACGAGGTGGGTTGATCCATTTTGTGTCGAGTGGATTGGTTTCAGATTACGACACGGAATGGCACAGAATTGGTATCAAATCGTGCCAAAATGTGTAGAATCTGGAAGTCTGGCACGGATTGCCGCAGATACGACAGAACCCCACAACTCTTGTCGAATTGCGAGGTTATGTAAAGTGGAGGATACCGGACTTGAACCGGTGGCCTCTTGCATGCCATGCAAGCGCTCTACCAACTGAGCTAATCCCCCGTCGCGATCTGCAGGCCGTTTGGTGCGGTTTGCATGGTTTTGATCGGTTGTCCGGGATGCGGCATTGAGCGAATCTTCTCTGAATCCAAGACGGGCGAACGATATCCGGCTGGGAGGGGAGCGTCAAGCAATCCACATCAGCGGTTGGGGCAGTTTTTGCGGGCATGACGTGGTCCGCGGATCTGAGAGTGTCGAGTCTTGGTCGTAATGCGTAGCATATTGAGGTCAAAGGGCTGGTGGCGAAGTGGAGTCACCCAGTCACGCATTTTTGGTTTCGTTCTGAGGGGGATCAATCCGCAACGGCCCTGCGGAGTCACCTCTTCCGATCGGTGCCAGCGTCGTCCCTTGAACTGGAAATCCTCCGCCATTCCGCGTGTAACAACGGCTGGTCGGGAGTGAGTTTCACCCACACTGTGTCGCCTTGGGGGACTGCATGATGATGGCTCGATTCGTTCTTTGGTCTCTCGTGATCGGCAGCCTCGCTAGCAATTCTGCGATGGCAGAGGAAGTGCCTGCGGATTTCATTCTCCAGCAGGGGAAAATCTTCACTGCAGATGACAGCCGCACGATGGCCGAAGCGCTCGCCATTCGCGGAGAGCGGATTGTGGCCGTCGGCAAAAATGCCGAAGTTCTTCTGTACCGGGGGCCGCAAACGACTCTCATCGACCTCGGGGGCGGTTTTGTCTTACCCGGACTGATCGACTCGCATGTGCATGCCTCGGGGGCGGCCATGTTTGAGTTCGACCACGAGGTGCCGGAGATGGCTTCGATCGCCGATGTGCTGGCCTATGTCCGGCAGCGGGCGGCTGTGGTGCCAGAGGGGGAATGGATCAACTTGCAGCAGGTCTTTATCACGCGACTCAAGGAGCAGCGCTACCCGACGAAGGCCGAACTCGACGCCGCAGCTCCGAAACACCCGGTCGCGTTTCGCACCGGACCCGATGCGTCGGCCAATACGCTCGCCTTGAATGAGAATGGGATCGATAAGGCTTTCGCCGCAGCCCACTCCGATCAAGTCCATGTCGATGCGAGCGGCGAGCCGACGGGACTGCTCCGAAAATACGGATCGATTCTCAAAACAAAGCCTGCCTCGACCGAGAAGAAACCGACACAGGCAGAACGTGACACCCGGTTGGTGGAGTTGCTGAAAGACTACAACAGTGTCGGCATCACGGGAGCCATCGATCGCAACTGCACGCTCGAAGGCCAGGAGCAGTTCGCCCGGCTCGAACTGGCTGGCCAGTTGAGCGTGCGGATGCGGCTCTCACGGGCTTTCGAAGCGAATCGGCCTCTCGATCAGATCACGAAGGACCTCGATGCCATTGCGGCTGACCCGCTCTTCGACAAAGGGAGTGACCGACTCAAGATCATCGGCATCAAGGTCTTTCTCGATGGCGGGATGCTGACCGGGAGTGCCTTCATGAGCGCGCCGTGGGGCGTCAGTCGGATCTATGGCATCGAAGACCCGGCCTATCGCGGGATGCGGTATATCCCCGATGAGTTCCTGGTCCCGGTGGTCCGCGAATGCGCCCGCCGGAACCTCGCCTTCACAGCGCATAGCGTGGGCGACGGAGCTGTGTCGGCTCTGCTCGATGCGTATGCCACGGTGAACAAGGAACTCCCGATCGAGCCCACGCACTCGACGCTGACGCACTCGAACTTCATGAGTGCCGACTCCGTGAGACGCTGTGCGGAACTGGGGATCGGCGTCGATATCCAACCTGCCTGGTTGTACCTCGACTCGCACACTTTGGTGGCTCAATTCGGCGAGCAGCGGTTGCGGTACTTCCAACCGCTGTCGAGTCTATTCGCCGCGAAGGTACACGTCGGGGGCGGAAGCGATCACATGCAGAAGATCGGCTCGCTGCGGAGCTTGAACTTCTACAACCCGTTCCTGGCGATGCAAGTCGCCATCACTCGCATGAGCCGGTTCCACCCGACTCCGCTCCACATAGAAGAGGCCCTGACCCGGGAACAAGCGATCCGGTTCTACACGATCAACAACGCCTGGTTGATGCGATCGGAGAAGGAGATCGGCTCGATTGAGGTCGGGAAGCGAGCCGACTTCATTCGAGTCGACCGCGATCTATTGACCTGTCCCGTGGAGGAGATTCGCGAGACTCGCGTGCTCTCGACTTGGGTCGATGGGCGGTGTGTCTTCGAGCAAAAATAATGGTGCGGTGACTCATCGTGGAAAGATTGCCACTTCCGCACGTTGGCTTGAAAAGCCTGATGAAAACGCCTCGTACACAGTGGTCTCGCCCTGCAATCCCTGGAACGCGCAGTGAGAGATGTCATTCCACGCTTTTCAACAGGCAGTCGAGAGAGCCATCTCATTTCCGCGTGTTGGTGAACTTCACGGTTGGCAAGTCTATGACGCCGCGCCAAACATGCTCCGTGCCCGGTGGAGTCCGGTCGGCAGCCGGATCGACCGTAAACGTTCCCGAGAGGAAGTATTCGCCCGCATCGCCGTCCGCGATCACCCACAATGTGTTGATCTCGGAAGAGATGGTCATCGCCCCTGGGCGATGAAGCCCAAACGGAGTGGCTCTGAGGCGGATCGTGGCGTCTGTCGGTAGCCGCACCCATTCGGACAATGGGACAGCTCCGCCAAAGGGATAACCTGTCGGTGTGACGAGCTGCTGATTTTTATCCCGCATTTCGCATCGCAGACCCCCAGTGTACTCGGGTCGGAAGTCGGTCTTTCCGAAGTCGCAGAACAGCTGCATCCCACCACTGCTGATAAAGTCACTGGCGTCCTGCAATTCAACGTACACCGCCACTTCACGTCGAACATCAGAGATCTGTTTTTCACAGATGACAAGCCGTCCTCGGATGGCATACCCATCCTTGCCAACGACCGGTTTCGACCACGTCCCCTCGACCACAATCTGAGAGTTGACGGAGGAGGCTTGGCCGAATCCGCAAATCGCCCACATGCTGATTCCAACCAACAGGCTGATCGTTCTGGTCATGTCACTGTGCTCGCGAAAAGAGTACGTCTTGAATTGTCACCCGTCAGACGTATCGACACAGAAAGAAGTTCCCACAGATTGGCGTCGAACACAGGTCTCGCAGGCGGAGTGGACCAGACGCTGCTTTGAGCGTCTGAGTTGTGCAACAACAAGAGGCTAGTGTGGACACGCACATCGTTCAATCCCTCCCGTTCCTTCGTCACCCAGTCGTACAACGCGATGCTTGGAACACTCCACCACCCCGCCGGGTGGAGACAGAGTTTATTGAAATAATCTCAATTCATTCTCTCATGTGCCATTGACACGCGGAATAGCTGGGGTAGAAAGAACGCCATCTTGTGATCTCGGTGATTGGCTGCACGTGTTTGAGGTGGTCATGCGGGAAGTTCATAGTCGTATTCCACATCCCCCCGTGGTGGGGCCGGATCAGTTCCCGGGAGCGAGCTACGCGGGCGAGGCCAGCCCTCAGCCCTCAGCCCTCAGCCCTCAGCCCTCAGCCCTCTGACATGCTGCGCGCTATTGGCGCTCGCAGCTCTCGTCTGGGTCAATTGGCCTGCCTCTGCGACCCCCGCGCCGGATCCCCCGGCAACGCATGTCTTAGAAGTCAACCCTCAACACCTCCACTTCGGCACGGTCTGGGAACAGCGAGAGTTCCTCTGGGACTTACCCATTCTCAACACCAGTGAGCGGGCAATCGTGGTCTCCAGTCTGACGACTTCCTGCCAATGCACGGCCACTGGGGACAAAGAGTTCACGATCCCGCCCGGCGGTCGGCATCGAGTGGCACTAAAAATGAATCTGCTCCGAAAGAATGACGAGGACGCCACAGCCTCGTCTCGCCCTTTCGCGGTGAACATTATTGCCCAGACTTCGGTGCCCGGCGAGCGCCCGTTCGTATGGCTGCTGCAGGGGGAGGTACGCAGCGCCATCGACTTGTCCCCGACGCGGATTGATCTGGGTGATGCCCTGGTCGGGGGACCAGCGACGGAAACTCGTGAAGCGCGGTTCGAGTCACTCATTCCGCTGCGAGATTTAACCGCCAGTTGTCCGGACGCCGCGTTGCGGATCCAAGTGATGTCCATCCCCCCCGACCCGCCGGGGACCAGTGGGGAACCGTCGACGACGGGGCACGAATACGTCGTCAAGGCATCCGTAATAGGAGCCACCTCGCTCGGTCCGCAGGTCTCCAAGATCATCTTGAAGCCGGTGACGGCGACCGGTGAAACGCTGCCTCCCGCGGAATTCGAAGTCCGCTATCGCGGGGTCGGTGAGATTGGTTATCGCCCGGAATTTCCCCTGCTGGGTGCTGCCCCGGTCGGTACGCAATACCGTGAAGAATTACAGATCTACTCGCGAGACAAGCATTTCTTTCGCGTGACCACTTTGCGTGGCAATCCTGTGGACGTGTTTGAACCGCATTGCGTGACAATGTCCAGTCCGGCGTTTCACCACTCTGTGTCCGTCCTGGTCCAGCCTCGTAGCGGCGGGTTGCATTCCGGAACCGTCGAAGTGGATTGGGAGATCGTCGATCCGTTGCCGGGGACGCAGGATGTTCATGGGACTCTCCGGATTCCTTTGACCGTTCTGGGATCGAGTCCCACAGGAATCAGTTCCGACAAACCAGCGACTCCATGACAGCCGTACTTCTCACAAGAATGTCATGGAATTCCAAGTGAGTTCAGGAGTCCCGTCGTGACGAACAATCACCATCAGGAGTCTCAAATCATGCCTGGGTACTGGGGTTGGCCCTTCGTTCTATTGAGTCTGATCGGTGTACTGGCTACGACGGCTGGTGCGGAAGACACAGACCCTCGGATCTCCCAGATTCGTGACGCTTGGCAGAAGCGGCAAGGGGCATTTCCGCACGTGACGGTGATCGCCACGCTCGAGTCGGAACAACGTCACATTGCTGACGAGGAGGGATCGCAGATACCGAGGGTCACTTCAGAATACGACAAGATTTCAACGACGTTTGAATGGCGATTGTCCGACGACATGACGGATATCCGCCACCTTATCATCCGGTCTACAGATCCCTTGACTCCCCCATACACGCGTGGAACCTCGACGAGTTTGGGCAGTCAAAGTTACCGGAGGCAAACGAAAACGGATAAACAGGGGGTGGTCGGAAAAGGAAAACTATCGGTCACGCCACATGCCGAAGAGTCGACAAATCCTGCTCGGGGACCAGTGGCTTGGTTTTTTCGCCCCCTGTCGGAACCGTTGTCTCAAATCGACCTGGAGCATTGTCAAATCGCTGAAGAGACATGTGAAGTCGAGGGAGTCATATGCTGGTTATTGCGAGCAAATCGGGCTGATGCTGGGCAAGAAGTCGAACTCTGGATAGACCCGCTGCAAGGGTACTGCGTGCGGCGCAGGATCGTGTCACGGCAATCGGTTTTGACTCGACGAGACGATGTGGAATACCGCTTGTCGGATGAGCATGGGATCGTTCCAGCGTCTTGGAGATCGACGGTTCTGGATTCCCACGGCAGATTGAAAATCAGCCTGAACGCGAAGATTGTATCGATTCAGACGAGCGAACCGATCCCCGCCGATACATTCGAATGGGCATTCGAACCCGGAACTCTCGTGAAGAATAACGACACGCAAGAAGAGTATTTCATCAAAGCGGATGGCTCGCACGGGCCCTCTCCGTATGCGCGTGCCCGTCGAACCACTGCGGCGAAATCCGCTGCCGTCGTTCCATTGAAATCGCCCGGACCGTCGTGGCCTTGGCTGAAGATTCTACTGGGCCTGTTCGGCCTGGTGGCTGTGTCCGGCTTTCTCGTCCAGCGCCGCG
>JANOKO010000742.1:0-1171 GCA_031419335.1 Planctomycetota bacterium | reverse complement strand
CATCACGCACGAGGACATCGGAGCCCGTATCATCGAGACGGAACTCGGAGACCTTCTCCGCCGCATTCGCCGCAACCCCAGCGGCAGCTTGCAACCCCTCGAAGAGATCGACCCCCAGCAAATCGCCTTCCTGATACGGCGGCCCAAGTCGAGTGACCACACCGGACACCCCGACTGGCTGCGGAAGATGCTGTCGCTGTTCAGCGGGATCTACACGGTCGACAACATGGATTTCGTCCTTCGCGACGCCTTCATGACCGGGTTCAATACCAAGGCGTTCGATATCTCCCGCCTGATCCACTACAGCTTCTTCACGCCGCAGGGCTTGACGATCCACATACGCGGGCTGCCCTCGCTGATTCACTTTATCGAGACGCGGGCGAATATGTTTCGCACGGTGTATTTCCACCGGACCGTACGGGCGCTGGACCTGGCACTGGAAGAGATTTTCGGCGAGACGATGCCGCATCTGTTTCAGGGGAACCCGCTCGACAATCTGTCGGCCTATCGCAAGCTGACCGAGTCGTCACTACTGGTCGACATCAGCCGCTGGCCCGACTCGACCGATTTGAAGCTGAAGGATCTCGGTGAGCGCTGGCAGAAGATCCTCTGCCGCGAGGTCGCCTGGAAGATGTCGGTCGAGAAGACGATCAATTTCCACACCACCGGGGCCGAGCGGATGTCGATCTTTTCGGAGCCGGACTTGGTGCTGAAGCGGGTGCGAACCCGACTCCCCAAGGCCATCGCCGACATCCCGCTCCGCATCGACGTAGCCAAGCACTACCACCGCCCGAGCGGTCGCCTCCCCACCGGCGGCCAGAACTTTCTGTATGACCCCGGCCAACCGACCCCCGCTGAACTCAACGACGACGAACTGTTCCGAGCCTTGCCGGTCAGCTTCCTCATCTTCCGCATCTACGCCCAAGGGCACGCCCACGACAAGGAACTGCACGCCGCCCTCAATGCCGTGCTGGGCGATGCGACGGATGCGAAGACGAACATGTAGTAAGCGTCCTCCGTCCCAAGCTCTGCTCTCATCCTTACACACAAGTCTCCGATTTCATGGCACGACATTTGCGCAGCATCAAAGAGGACTGATGGTTCTTGGCGGCGCAAGGAGGGGTGTCATGGCGGATTGGATTGCGGCGGAGATGGCGGGGTTGGATTTGGG
>JANOKO010000741.1:0-4081 GCA_031419335.1 Planctomycetota bacterium | reverse complement strand
TCGGCAAGACACAACGCACCTCGCCAGCAATCAGAATCGCTGGTCGTCCCGGATTGCAAGTCATTCCACTAGGGATTGACCTTGTTTCGACATGCGATACCCTGTGGGGAACGGGAGCCAGTGCTTCCCGCCCCGTTAGGGCGAATTGCCAGCCCGTGAGGCTGCAGGAGGACACGTCCCATGCTCGCGTGGTCTGCAAGTCCAGTTCGTGCCCCAGCCCTGGCGGTAAAATCTGGCATCCCAAGTCAAATGAGTGGATGCAATCGAGCATGATTGCGGGGTTGTCCTTTGTACTCTAGTTTGTCCAGTGTTCACATTCCGTGTGCGCCCATCTTCACCTCCTTCGCAGTCGCCTGCATGCACAAGCCCATCCCTCTCGGCCTCTCCCCGTCCTTCGGTTTTGGCGACCGCACCGGACTGGCCACGCCCGGTCATGTGTCAGCTATGCAGCGCGCCGGGGGAGGCATTCTGCCGATCTTCCCGCAGCAGTCGATTCGGGAGATGGCCCGAACTCAGCGGACGCCGCAGCAGGTGATGGACGAGGCACTGGCCGGGGCGAATGCGGCGGGCTGGACGGGGGTGACGGGGGCAGATGCGGACCACCTCAAGACGCCCGAAGACATCAACGTCACCGCGGCGGTGGGGTTCACGTTCTTCACGATTGACCCGTCCGGCGATGTCGATCAGCACGCCGACAGCTATGACGAGGCATTAGTCGTCACGCGGTTTGCTGAAGTGCAGAGCGAGGTGCCGTGGATCACTGCATATCGTGGCCAGAGTGTCACGCTTTCCACCGGTTCGAAGATCGAGTTCACGGAGCCGGTGCTGGAGCGGGCGGCGGTGAAGTACGGGCGGGCGATCAACACAGCTGTGCGGCTCTCGGACCATATTCGCCAGACGTGCGAGGGGCTTGGCCAGGGTTTCGAGATCGAATTGAGCGTCGATGAGACCGAACAGCCGACGACTTTGGCAGAGCACTTTCTGATCGCGGATCAATGCCTGCAACGCGGGATGAAGCTCGTTAGTCTGGCTCCCCGCTACATCGGCGACTTCGAAAAAGGGGTCGACTACAAGGGCGATCTGGCGGCGCTGCGACTCTCGCTGGCCGATCATGCGGCAATTGCGAACATGCTGGGGCCGTACAAACTGAGCCTGCACTCGGGGTCGGACAAGCTGTCGATCTACACCGATTTTGCTCGCGCGACCCAGGGGCGGTTCCATGTGAAGACTGCGGGGACGAGTTATCTGGAGGCACTGCGTGTGGTGGCCCGGCATGATCCGGACCTGTTCCGGCGTCTGGTGACGTTTGCCCGCGAGCGGTACGACACCGACAAGGCGACCTACCACGTCTCGGCCACGTTGGCCTCAGCCCCAACATCCGATCAGGTGAGCGACATCCGCGAGTTGGAGCGGCACTACCTGGAGCTGTGGAGCGATGTGTCGACCGGGAAGGGGTTCACCGCGCCGGGGCGTCAGATCCTGCACTGCACGTTCGGCTCCACTCTGACACACCCCGAGTTCGGTCCACTGGTGAAGTCTGTCTTGGCCTCTCATCCGCAAACGTATTGCGAGGTGCTGGCCGATCATTTTACGCGGCACTTAGAGGCGCTCACGGCTGGGATGTGAAGTGGAATTGTGGAATTGATGACGATCCAGGCCGGAGAGCCTGCCTCGTGTTTGCGGTTCGAGAAGTTCCAACATGCAGTTTTCCATCCAGCGATTGCACGGGGATGTCCGATAAATATACACTGATCTGTCTGTGAAGTGTCTCTCCCGCCCTCGACGCACTCGTGAGGTGTCCCCGATTCGTTGTCTGCCGTATCTGCTCGTGGTTCTCTGCATGGGTCGCTCCGTTGCCGCTGAGGGTCTGCGCCTGTGGCCGGAAACAGTGACGCTGAGTGCAGATCGGCCCCGGCAGCAACTGCTCGTTTCGCGGGATGCGAACGGTCAGATTCAAGACGAAACTCGAACAGCCAGCTACTCTTCAGACAATCCGGGAGTGGCGATGGTCGATGCTCAAGGAGTCGTACAGGCCGTCGGCCCCGGCCAGGCCACGATCTTGATTCAGGTTGCGGACCAGCGGGGTTCCCAACGGGTTGAGGTCGGCAACCTTGATCCCCGCCCCATCGACTTTCAGCGCGACATCCAGCCGATCCTCAACCACTCGGGGTGCAATACGGGGGCCTGTCACGGAAAGGCGCGGGGGCAGAACGGGTTTCAGTTGTCACTGCTGGGGTTTGACTCGGATTTTGACTACGACTCGGTAACCAAGGAGGCCCGAGGACGCCGCCTCGTATTGAGCCATCCGGCAGCCAGTCTGCTGCTTCGCAAGCCCGCCGGTCAAGTGCCACATGGGGGCGGAATTCGTTTGAAGGCCGACGGGGCCGATTACCGCTTGCTACTCAACTGGATTTCTGTCGGGGCCACACGTCGACAGCCGGACACTCCTGTCCTCACGACTGTAAGCGTCGAACCCACCAACCGCAGTATGACCGGCGGGGCCACGCAGCAATTGGCCGTCACGGCTCATTACTCGGACGGCTCGACGCGGGACGTGACCGCTCTGTCGACCTACCAGAGCCATGAGGCGGGGATCGTCTCGGTCGACTCGCACGGTCTCAGTACCGCCACAGGGATCATGGGAGAGGCGGCGATCATGGCCCGCTACCAAGGGCGGTTCGCCGTCCATCGCGTCGCTGTACCCCTCACCGGCGAGTACGACCCAGCTCCGATCGCAGCTTTTCCCCGACACAACTTGATCGACGACCACGTGGCAACTGGCTGGGAGCGGCTGCGATTGACCCCTTCCGCGGCGGCTTCGGATGCAAAGTACCTGCGGCGAGTGTATCTCGACATCATCGGGCAGTTGCCGACGGTCGAGGAGACCCGTGCGTTTCTCAACGACCCTATACCAGATAAGCGAGATAGGCTAGTTGACGCACTGCTCGTTCGGCCCGAGTACGCCGAACATTGGGCCAACAAGTGGGCCGATCTACTGCGGCCCAACCCGTACCATGTCGGAATCAAGGCCACGCTCAATTACGACCTGTGGATTCGCGACGGATTTCGCAAGAACAAGCCGTACGATCAGTTCGTGCGCGAGTTGCTCACCGCTCAAGGCAGCACATTTCGTCAGGGCAATACGACTTACTTCCGAGACCGCCGCCAGCCGGACGAGTTGACGACCATCACCAGTCAGTTGTTCCTGGGAGTGCGGCTGGAGTGTGCGAAGTGCCACCAACATCCGTTCGAGTCTTACAGCCAAGCCGATTTCTACAGCTTCGCAGCCTACTTCGCGAAAATCGGTCGCAAGGGGACCGGAATCTCAGCTCCGATCTCAGGCTCGGAAGAGTTCATTTTCACAGCCTCGAAGGGCGATGTGACACACCCCGTGACGGGCGAAGTGTTGCCGCCTCGGCCCCTGTTCGGGACTGCCCCGGAGGTCGTAGAAGGCAGTGACCCGCGCGTTTCACTTGCCGCCTGGATCACGTCTCCGGAGAACCCGTTCTTCGCCCAGACGATGGCCAACCGTGTGTGGGCCGATCTGATGGGGCGCGGGCTGGTGGAGCCGGTCGACGACCTGCGGGCCACCAACCCGGCCACCAACCCGGCACTACTCGAAGCCTTGGGGAAGGACTTTGCTGGCAACGGTTTCAACATCAAACAACTGATCCGCCGCATCACGACCTCGTCAGTGTATGGACTCAGTTCCATTCCGACCGAACGCAACGTGGCCGACACACGCAACTTCTCCCGCCATTACCGACAGCGAATGCGAGGCGAAGTGTGGCTCGATTCGGTGTCGCGGCTCTCGCTCCAACCCGATTCAGTCACGGTGCCAGGCTCAAGCGTGGCGTCGACGTGGTCGACTGCGACCACCGCTCCGTAGCGGACGGTCAAGCCTTGGATGCTGAGCGACTTCGGTGGGACCTTCGCATGGTGCTCGGCTGCCTTGGGATCAGTGACATCAGCCAGTTCAATCAGGTACGGGCGTCCCCATTTCCGTGCTTTCTTGAGGAACCGGAAAGCTCTTACCCACTCTGCGGCAACCCCGTCCTGGTAGAAGAGCACGGTAAGCAGG
>JANOKO010000740.1:0-3371 GCA_031419335.1 Planctomycetota bacterium | reverse complement strand
GCTGACGATTTACGTTGATGCCGATGCGTGCCCCGTCAAAGACGAGATCTACCGTGTGGCCCTGCGCTACAAGATGCCGGTTAAGGTCGTGGCCAACAATTGGATGCGGGTGCCCAACAGCCCTCTCATCGAACTCGTGGTCCGCAGTGAGGTCGGACTCAACATTGTGGATGACTGGATCGCGGAGCAATCGGGGCTGGGCGACATCGTGGTCACCTCGGACATTCCATTGGCCGCGCGGTGTGTGGCGAAGCAAGCGAGGGTACTCGATCCCAAGGGCCGGGTGTTCACCGATGCCGACATCGGCGAGACATTGGCGATGCGCGACCTGTTCGACGGACTCCGCCAAACCGGAGCGATCACTGGCGGTCCGAGACCGATGGCGGGGCGGGATGTCTCGAAGTTTTTGTCCAAGCTTGATGAGTTGATCAACGCGGTTCGACGGATCAAGCCATAACAGTGTTTCACATCAATGACGGTGGGCCGAATTCAGCGTAAGAGCCAGCACCTCGATCGATGGGTTCTGAACGCTTGGCAGGGACTGATTTCACAGCGACCTACTCCACAGGAGTCAGGCGGTAAACACGAGCGCTCGGGTATTCTTTCCACGACTCGATGCGATGCTGACCGAACATCGCAGTGAGACTCAACGCCTCCAGGATCTCACCCACCGTCTGGTCCGGATCGCGGGACGCCACCACGAATGCGCGGCAGAGTGTGGACTGCGGTTGAGGACGGAAGAAATGGTTCGCAGGCAATCGGTGCTGGATGGCGTAGTACGCCAGAGCCGAAGAGGTTGGCGAGACTGCGATCACCGGTTCATCGCGTTCCAATTGCGGAGCCAGTTCGTGAATGATGGCCTGAGCCTCTCGACAGATGGCCGCCTCGTTCGACTGAACAATGGAATCGCTGGAAAGTACTCGCACTCCCGGCCAGACCGCGCCAACCCCCAATAGTCCCATCAGTACCCCACGACGGAGCTGCGTTTGAGAGAGGCCTTCCCCATATCCGCTGACAGACAGACAGCATGCCAGCGGCCACACAAATAACCACGAGCGACCCGGGGGAATCACCCGTTGCAGCGTAATCACACCCAGACACACCACCAGCCCGATGGCACTCCAACGGGCGGTCGCTCGCAGCGTATCCGATCGAGACCACCCGGACAGACCGAGACCTCCGATCAACATGACCCAGGCGGCCAGCGGTTGATCCCGGCCCATCACGACCAGTCCTTCACGCATGCTAATCACGAATCCTTGTCCCCCAGCTGTCCCCTCTGCGACCGTTCCCTGTCCGATGGCTGCCACCGCATGTACTCCGAATACAAGCAGTACGGGCGAATAGAGACACAGAGTCAGCCCCACCGCGATCCCACCCGCCAGTACGAGTTCCCAACGTCGATGGCGGAATGTTGTTAGCGGCTCAGTCCCTGGAGCCGTTCCCCAGGCCACGCAGCCCAGCACGATCACGCCATAGAGCGCCACCGGCATCGCCCAGATCGTCAAAGCGACCAGAAGTGAGATGATCCCCAGAGTGAACCGACACGGGGACTGCGCCCATTCCTCGATCATGATCCACAACAGCAGCAGCAGCAGATGCACTAACGTGTAACCGCGAGCATTGACGGAATACTCGACCAGCATGGATGAGGTGGCGACCAGACAACCGGTGACCAGACCCGCCTCGCGGCCCCCGCGCCTGACTCCCCACCAGGCAGCGACTGCTGCCGTCAGCACGCCACACACGAGTGCCGGGATCCGAATTGCGATCGGCGCATGTCCGCCGATCCGGATGCTCAACCACTCCAGTACGCTATGGAGAATGTGATTGTTCGGGGCGTCATATTTTGAGACGGTAACGTACAGGGGCTGGGAGGAGTAATTCAGGTAAGTGTATGACTCATCAAACCGCATTGGGAGATCGATGTACGGCCAGCGGATCAGGAATGCCACGACACACACAACGAGCAGGCTCGGCCAGGCGATCTTGAACGATCGAATCAAACTGGAGTACAAACGGCTGGCTTCGGTTGCCCGGGCTTTCACACCACTGGAAATCCGGCGACGATAGGCCAGCAGCGCGATGACGCCGACGAGCATCACACACAACACGACTGTGCAGGCCCAGCTGACACGTCCATGCAATGCATGCGTATACAAGTCGGCCGAACCATCTCCCGCCCGTCGGTCGAGTACCTCTCGTACGACACGGAACGGCAGAGCCCATGTGAGTCCGGCACGGATGCCGACACACGCACTCCCCACAGCTAGGATTCTGCTGAGCCAACTAACCATAAGAGGTGACCGAAGCCTCGTGGGGGACCGGGATGGCACACTGTTCATGACAACACCACTCGCCGCAAGTCGAGCGTATCCTCGTCGCTACGGGCCAGGCGATATTCCGAGACAGTTCGAATTGTGGCTTGCGACACGAGGAGTGGATGCCCGCCGATGGCAGTGGGCGAGGCGGCCTCGATCATCTGCTTCGCAACTTCGGCGTCGACCCCCAGCGATTTGAGGTACAACCAGACCACTGTCGGTGATCGATTCTGACCCGCAAGGCAATGCACATAGACCCGAGCGCCAGGCCGGTGAAACATCTCGTCCAGAGCGGCCAGAAACTCCATCGCGGTCTCAACTTCAATCGGCACACAATCCGCAATGGGAATGAACACGACCGCACGAAACCCTGCGATCAAGGTCTGCGGATAGCTACGAGCATCGCTGACGTTGAGGATGTCTGTGATGCCCGCAGCTTGGAGTGTGCTCACACGAGCTGGGGAGAGGAAGGGTCCGAAGCTGAGAGCGGGTGTGATCCAATAGGGAAGTGTCTTCGTCATGCGAGCGGGTGGCCTTCCGAGACTTCGCCGAGAAGTATAAGCTCGACGGACGGGAAATGCCGCACGATTTCAGCCACTTTTAACCAGCTAGCCGAGGTCCGGACAAATCCGGTTGTTTGAGCGCCTGGCCTAGATTCGCTCGCCTCACGGGCACTCAGACTGCTACAAACGACGGGGTGTCCGTCGAAGGCAGTTGCGGCTAAGGCACTGCTTTCGAGGCTCGACACAGAGACTGTCGAGAGTGTGCTTGAAGTCGTCATGTTCGCATTTGAAGACGTTGGCAGTGAAGCAATCGCAGAGATCGCAAGTAGGTTTGAAACATGCGACTGAAGTGGACCCCGTTTTTTGGACCACGGGGCGGCATTGCTTAGATGGTCGGCGAGGTCGGTTTCAGTGAGCGGTTTGGAAGGCTTCCCAGGGGGTCGGGTTGCCCAGTCCCTGGTGGGGACGGTCGTGGGTGTAGTCGTGGAAGTATGCCTTCAGTCCCTCATCGCAATCGGCTCCGCTCGCGTACGACTTGAGGTAGATC
>JANOKO010000739.1:0-4081 GCA_031419335.1 Planctomycetota bacterium | reverse complement strand
GATCCTCCAGCGGGCGCAGGGAAGTGGTCCGATGGAGGTCGCGGTCGCGGTCGACAACGGCGGGGCGAAGATCACTCATTCGGTGTTGATCTCCGTGACCGAACCGCCCGCGAGCCAGGAGCCGTGGGTGAATCGGCCTCTGACCGCGAACGAACAACCGGAGGACAACCAGTTCATCGCCCGCGACACAGAACATGGCACACTGGCCTACACCGGGACACTCGCGGAGGCTGCCGATTCGGTCTTCGTGCGAGTCTTTGTCGATGACAAGCCGTTCGCCACCGAGACCGCAAAACTCACTGCCGAGAAGTCCTATTCGCTAGCCGTGAAGCTCAAACCCGGCCTCATCAAGTACCGCACCGAGTTCGGCACCAAGACCGGCGACAAGGAGACCGTGCTTCACACCGCCTCGAACATCGTGTGCGGCGATGTGTACCTCATCGATGGCCAGTCCAACGCCGTCGCCACCGACCTCGGCCCCGAAGACCCGACCTTCACCAGCGACTGGATTCGCACGTTCGGCAGCACAGCCGGTGATCCCAACAACTCGCGCCAGAAACTGTGGGGCAACGCCGTCGCCCGCAGCCGCGATGCGGGCAAACGCGAGATCGGCTACTGGGGCCTGGAACTCGGCAAGCGATTGGTCGAGAGCCAAAAGATCCCGATCTGCATCATCAACGGAGCCGTCGGTGGGTCGCGTATCGATCAGCATCAACGCAGCGAAACCGACCCGACCGATGTCTCGACCATCTACGGTCGACTGCTGTGGCGTGTGCGTGAGGCCAAGCTGACGCATGGCGTGCGGGCTGTCCTGTGGCACCAAGGTGAGAACGACCAGGGAGCCGATGGCCCGACCGGTGGGTACGGCTACGAGACCTATCGCCAGTTCTTCGTCGACATGACCGCCGGGTGGAAGACCGACTACCCGAACATCCAGCATTACTACGTGTTCCAGATCTGGCCGAGAGCCTGCTCGATGGGGATCAACGGCTCCGACAATCAGCTGCGCGAGGTGCAGCGAACGTTGCCGAGGCTCTACTCCAACCTCAGCGTAATGTCGACGCTGGGCGTGAAGCCTCCGGGCGGTTGCCACTTCCCGAAGGAGGGTTACGCTGAGTTCGCCCGGCTGATCCATCCGCTGATCGCGGCGGACATCTACCATCAGCCAGTCGAAGGGACCGTCACGCCGCCAAATCTGAAGCGAGCGTTCTTCACCAGCGACCAGCGGGACGAACTCGTGTTGGAGTTCGACCAACCGGTCGTCTGGTCGGATAGCCTCAAGAGCCAGTTCTTCCTAGATGGCGATTCGAAGCTGGTCGCCTCGGGGGCAACCTACGGGAACCGCCTCACGCTCAAGCTGACTGGTCCGTCCAATGTCTCGAATGTCACGTACCTCGACAGTGCCTCCTGGAACCCCGACCACCTGCTCTACGGGAAGAACGGGATCGCAGCCCTGACGTTCTGCGATGTGCCGATTGAGACGAAACCGCCAACTCCGTAGGCCGATGGCGTACCTGCCCCATCCAGGCAGTGGCATTGATCACCGGGCCGACTACAATCTCGGATTCCCTGCCCCCGTCCCGCCACCGAGATCCCGCCATGTTGGACATCCCCGTCATCCGCTGGGGGAAACCCTACGAATCGATCGAGAAGCAGCCGGTCGTCCACTTCGAAACCGGCGAGACGCTGGCCACCGTCAGCCAGGCCAACGCGGGGATCATCAAGCTCGATGCCCGCAAACAGGGGAAGGCCCGCGAACTGCTGCGAAAGTTCTCGATCGATCAGTTGTGCGAGATGTGCGCCAAGGCAGCGGAACTGTACCTGAACGCGACGTTGCCGCTGGGGAATGGAACACAATCGCCGCAAGAGTTCTGCCGCATTCAGTCGGCGACGACCGGGCTGCCCGAGGCGATGTGTGCCGCGAACATGCGGAAGAATTCGTACGTGCTGACCCACATGCGGGAGGTACTGGAGGCTCTGACTCGCGGGCTGCCGTTCGACATTCTCTCGCGCGGGTACGGAATGGAGAGTCGCGGGGTGATGCTGAGCTATCAGTGCCAGAGCGCCACGCTGGGGATGGTGTTGCCATCGAACTCGCCTGGGGTGCATACACTGTGGATGCCGGTGATCCCGCTGCAAATCGGGTTGGTGCTGAAGCCCGGTTCGAGCGAACCGTGGACGCCGTACCGCATCTATGAAGCCTTCGCCCAGGCCGGTGTCCCGCGTGAGGCGTTCTGCCTCTACCCCGGTGGCCACGACTGCGGCCCGGCGGTGATGGAAGCCTGCAACCGGTCGATGATCTTCGGAGGCCAGGCGACCGTCGATAAGTACAAGGGCGATCCGAAGGTGCAGGCTCACGGACCGGGGTTCAGCAAGATCATTCTCGGAGATGACTGCGTCGACGACTGGGAGCAGTACATCGACCTTATGGCCGACAGTATTTATCTCAACGGCGGGCGGTCGTGCATCAACGCCTCGGGCGTGTGGGCCAGCCGCCACACGGCTGAGATCGCGGAGGCCCTCGCGATGAAGCTGGGGCCGATGGCTCCACTACCGATGACAGATCCGAAGGCGGGGCTGGCTGCGTTCACCACTCCGAATGTCGCCGATGGAGTCGATGGTCAGATCGAGGAGAAACTCCGCGAGGCCGGCTGCACCGATGTCACCGCGAAGTACCGCAATGGGTCGCGGCTGGTGAAGCACGAGCGGTGCGACTACCTGCGGCCCACGATCTTCCATGTGACCAACCTTGATGCGTTTCTGGCCAACCCCGAGTACATGTTCCCCTGTGCTTCGGTCGTCGAGTGCCCGCAGGACCAGATGCTCAAACGCATCGGCCAGACCCTCGTCTGCACGGCCATCACCAAGAACGAAGCCTGGACTTCGCAGCTCGTCGATGCGACCCACATCGACCGCCTGAACGTCGGAGCCATCCGCACGAACCAACTGCACTGGATGCAGCCGCACGAGGGAAACATTATCGACTTCCTGTTCCGGGCGCGGGCGTTCCAGAACAGCCCGCCACCGGCACACTGACCGTGTTCAGAGAAAGTCGTCGGTCAGAGAGGGTGCATTCGCCAATTGGCGGAAGCCTGTCTTGTCTGCCCCCTCTCCCCCACATTCGACCCTGCTTTCGGAGAGGACTCCGCTGTGGGGGAGAGGGTCGGGGAGAGGGGGCCTGAGCGAGCGATAAGGCCCCCTCACCCCAGCCCTCTCCCCCACAACACGCACCGGGTGAAAGTCACGTCGATCGCGGGGGAGAGGGGGCCGGAAGGATACCGCCAATGGGCGAATGCACCCGGTCACTGTCCGACCGTCCAAGACGACTTGTCAGTGTCTGGAGCGACAGATAAGCTGAAAGTGTCATCGCTCGTCAGGAGATTGCCATGAGCCAGAACATCCTATTTTCCGACGTTCTCGAAGCTGCGGAGCAACTCGACGAGGACTCCCAGGTCGAATTGCTCTCCATCTTATCCCGCCGCCTCGCAGAGCGCGGACGGGAGCGCGTGGTGGATGGTGTGGCGCAAGCTCGTCGAGAGTTCGCAGCGGGACTGTGCCAGCCGATGACCGCAGCCGAGTTGGTTCGTGAGGCTCAGCCGTGAGGCGGATACTGCTCCGAACGCCTGCCTTCGCACGCGATTTGCGGAATCGGCTGAAATATCATCCAGAAGAAGCTGCGTCCATCGAGGCCGCTCTGGAACTCTTGTCTTCTGATGCCGCACATCCCTCACTGCGTACGCACAAGCTGCGAGGTCCACTGGCTGGCTGTCGAGCTTGCAGTTTAGGCTACGACTTGCGAGTGGTGTTCGAGGTTGTTGAACACGAAGAAGCCGAAGCGATCCTCCTGCTGGCTCTGGGCACGCATGACTAAGTCGATTGAGACAGGGAAGAACATCCGTGGCAGAAGTGACTCTGGAATTAAGTAGCGACGAAGCGTTGGTTCTCTTTGAGTGGCTCGCATCACCTCAAGATCGTGATCACTCATCACCGCTGTGGGATGATGCTGAACAATCGGTTCTCTGGAAACTGGAGGGGTTGCTCGAACCACTCCTTACCGCGATTGTGATGCCCGACTATCGAG
>JANOKO010000738.1:0-3264 GCA_031419335.1 Planctomycetota bacterium | reverse complement strand
GGTCTTTGGCAGAGAAGGCCGGAGTCAACAGTCCACCCAGGATGTAGATCACTCCGATGAACCCGCAGACATAGGTCGTGGCGTACCCCAGCGTGATCGTGACCACATGCGTGGCCAGCCAGAACTGTGTGTCGAGGACGGCCTGCAACACCGCGAAGGTGTCGCCGTCGGTACTCAACCCCTGGGCTACGCGGAGGCTCAAGAACCCGGCTGTGCAGGCCAACGTGGTGCCGATCCCCTTCTTAAAGAACAGCTCCATCACCAGCGCGAACAACGACGCCGCACAGCCGATGAACACGGCAGCCGAGTAGAGGTTCGTGACCGGTGGTCGACCGGAAATGTAGATGCGTCCGACGATGGCGGCTGCGTGCAAGCCGAACGTCAGCAAGGCAAACACGAACGCCGCAGAATGCAACGCCCGCATGCCGCCGAACCCCGAAAGCACCCAGCCCAACGCCACGAGTACGAACGCCCCGACATACATGTAAGACGCCAAGTTGAACGGCCCGACGCGATTGAAGAAGTGTTCGAAGCTGGTCTTCTGGACATCCAGTTCCGCCCCGGTTGACTTCACCGTCAGGTCTTCTTTCGAGGATGCCTTCAGGAACTTCAGGTAGTCGGCCACATGCGTGTTGAACTCATCCGGCTTGTTGGCTTGGTAAGCGGCCAGCATGCCTTGCCAGTGCCTCATGGCTGGAGCCGGTTCCATACCGAACTGAGCCTCCAGGGCCGTGAACGCACTCGCCTCGGGGAAGCTGCTCCACCCCGCGTTCATCGCATGCGACATGCGTTCCTTTTCGGCTCCGATGTGGATCGGAACGATGATGGCAAATTGCTGGTCGGTGACCAACTTTCCGAGGTTACCTAAGTAGGACCGGACCGCACCCACCTGTTCCTGAGCCAGGGCCGGGTCCGACTGGATCACGTCCGGATGCGGCAACGGCGGCATCGGCTGGATCGTCGTCGGATCGATGAACATGAACTGCAGCTTGCGGACCGAATGGACGCGCCGAGCCAGCGAGAGCAGCTTCCGCTGATAGAGGTTGAGGTTCTCGGTCTTGAGATCTTGCAGCTTCTCAATCTCGTCGGCCATGCCTTCGAGCTTGTCCTGAAACTCGCTGTAGGCGTACCGGAACCGCTCCCGCTTTTCGAGGCCCAGGGCCTTCTGCAAGTCCAGGTTCTCGATCTGGAACACCGGGCGTTTGTCGGCTTCTTTCGAGCCGGTCATCACCTCCAGCAGCCAACTGATCGCGGGCTGGGATTTGTCGTTTTCGCGGTAGGTCTCGCGGTCGTTGAGGAACAGCATCGTGTTTCGGGCGAGGCTGTCGATCGGCTGGGCGCGGCCTTCGTAGAAGATCGGCACTTGGCCGAAGGAGGCGAGGTCAAACTTTGAGTCGGGCTTTTTCGTGCGCACGGCACTCATCAGAACGGAGACGAACAGCAGGGCGGCGACCCCCGCAGCGATTCCTCGCAACAGACCGTCCGTGCCAGCGGAGTCTGCGTTATCCGTGAGGGCCCGCTGCCGATTCTTGAATGAATCGAGCGACGCCTTGCCCAGGAACCGGACCAACACCTGGAAGAACTGGAACAGCATGGCCACTGCCGTGATCATGCAGGCGAGGTACGGAATGGTCCAACCCTCATTCTCGACGACTTGCAGGATCGTTGTCTGGCGTCCCTGTGAATCGGCGGGCAAGACACTGCTCTGGTAGAATGTAAAACCTCCATAACGCAATGGATTGTTCATCCAGATGTGGTAATCCTCAATCTTCACCTGTGTTTGCTGCGACGTGTCCGTCAGCGTGATGATCGCCCGATAATCCTTCGGTCGAGTCGTGCCGACGTAATTATTCTGCTGCACATCCTTCAAAGAGATGTGAAACGGAGTATAGGAGCGGCGAAACCTGAGCTCGATTTCGTAGGTCTTTCCGTCGACTTCAATCCGATCGGTCTTCTTCATGCTCTCTGGCAAGCGGGTCTGCGACAACACGGTCGTGACCATATGGACACCCAGACTCTCTCCGGTCTTGCGATTCGTCAACTTGACATACGCGGACGGAGTGTCAACTTTGGAATCCGTGTCGGTTCCCACGCTTCGCTTCAGTGGCTCCGCAACGAAGGTTTTCCCGAGACCAGCGGTCGCTTGATAAGCGGACTCTGGCTCCGTGGTATCGTTACGATAAATGCGAAACTTTCCCGGTTTGCTATACAGATCCGAATGGTGATAGTAGTCCAGAACTTCGACGGCAAATGGCAGGAGAGGATCATCCAGACTCGCCCCCTTCACGAGTAACCGTCCGGGTACGAGTGTTTCGAGATCTTCCTTCTCTTCGGAGAGATCGATGATTGCGAGTTCCGCACTCCGTCCGTCTGCCGTGTAATGTGTCGTATCCCCTTCCAGGATCGACATGCTGGCTTCCATCGTGCCCGCATTCAGCCCGACCAGGATCTCATACACCATCAGCATGCCGACCCCGGCGTGCAGCAGCACGATCCCGGCTCGCTTGCGGAACACCAGCCAGCAACCAGCCAACAGCACCAGCCCGCAGACCGTGCCCTTCAGCAGCTGATACAGAATCCGCATGCTGGGGTCTTCCAGTGGGGGCACCAGCAAGACCCCGGCACTGATTGCTCCGGCCAGCACGGCAGACATCAGATACAGCCCCCGCTCCACCGGCTTGTTGCCATCGCTCAGCCCCGCAAAGACCAAGCTGCCGGAAATGGCCAAGATTGCCAGCCCCATCAGTTGCCACACGCGGTCGTAGCCGACGAGGGGGTTGGTCTGAATGGCGTCGGCGGAGGAGGCCGTGGTGATGACGGCCCAGGTGAGGATGCTCCCCAGAGTGATGACTCCCAGACCAGCGAGGAGTGGAACGCCCTTGGCTTGAATCTTGAACCGCACCGTATGGGCGGCCAACAGGTTGGCCATCATGACCGCTCCGATGGTCCACCCGCGCGGGAACCAGAACCCGACCCACGGCTTGAGGTCTGGCTTTGACGGAAAGAACGCGGGCGGGGCGAATATCTGGCAGTCAATCCACACAAACAGATTGCGAAACACCGCGCCGATTGAGCGGGACTGCGTCAGTTCACTCATGTCGATGCGGAAGTAGATGCGCACCGCCTCCCACACATCCGCGTTCACCTGGGCCAATGTCCCAGCCAGCACGATGAACGCCGACATCGCCAGCAAGACCACCGTCAGCTTCAGCGACGCCAGCGGCTGGAGGACGTACTTGATGGCGGGCCAGAGTCCCGACGGGG
>JANOKO010000737.1:0-4543 GCA_031419335.1 Planctomycetota bacterium | reverse complement strand
TAAAACCTGGCCCACTTTAAATCAACTTGTCCTTCGACATGCCGGGCCACACGGACATATTCGTTCCATGACACATTGACTGTCCGGGCTTTTTAGGCGGCAACCGCATCACTCGCCCGGATCGGAGATGCCACAGACATCAAGACCGCCACCGCGCTGACCAGAAAGCAGTTACGTGCAACCACAATCGGTCTCCTCCGTTGCAGTTCCACCACAAGTGCCAGCGCAGGTGTCACAGTTTGAGGTCGTCTTTTTGCAGCCGCCGCTGCAAGTTTTGCCATTCAGTGTACATCCATCTTTGCATTCAGATCGCAAGCACCCAGCATACGATTCATTGATCACACCGCCCAGACCACCGAACACCAACATGATTCCTGAGATCAGGAGAATTCGACGCAACTTCACCATCATCCACCTCCGGGTTTGGGATTTTGCACCACTTCGGCGCGAACCGTCAAGGTCATGCCGCGCATGACCACATTGCCGTAATGAAACTCGATGACCCGCATCAGGCGTTCCGCCTCGCCGGTCTTAAGTTCGATTCCAATTGTTTTGGATGTCCCCGGTTCAATCACCAGCGGTAGATCCCGGACCGTCATGCAGCTACAGTCCGTTGTCCCACCGATCAGTCGAGTCGCCACTTCGCCCGTGTTCTTCACGGTGACTTGCAACGCCAGCTTCGCGTGATCGGCCACATCGCCCAAGACCAGTGTGGCTGGGTCGAGAACCAGCGATTCCGTGGGAGCGAGCAGAGAGGTTTTGTTCACCCAGAGATGGACGCACAAGGCCAACCCGGCAATGACGATGAGCCCACAGACACTCCAGTCCAGTGGGGTCAACCGCAGGGGTCGAATGCTCGTCTGAGCCACACTGGGCGGCGACATCGCAGCGACATCCGAGTCGGTCTCAATTCCCACTGGCCCCATGTTCATGGTCCCATCACGCTGGATTGGAAATCTTTTGGAATTCGTTCGCTTGGCACAGAATGTCATTAAACTACGCTTTTTTTTTTGTCAAGGGCTACTGTGGTGAGGGAGTTGGCATTGCCGTTTTTGGTGAACCGGTTTGAGACATCCTATGAGATCGAAAACCGGGTTCACCCTTGTCGAGTTGCTGGTTTCGTTGGCCATCATCGGTGTCCTCATCGCGATCACGCTTCCCGCCGTGCAGCAGTCGCGGGAAGCGGCGCGGCGTGTGCAGTGCAAGAATCATCTGAAGCAATTGGGGTTGGCGTTGCACGGCTATCACGATTCGTACAACTCCTTCCCGAACCTCAGCTATCCGGCGAAGGGGTCGACGTACCGGTGGGACTGGCGTGGGCTGGGCCCGCATGTCAAGTTGTTGCCGTGGCTCGATCAGGGAACGCTGTACTCACAATTTCATCAAGCCGAGTGGGCACTCGATGGGGCACAAAACGATGCGGTGGGTCGCACCCGGCTGAGTCTCTTCTTGTGCCCTAGCGACTTCGCTGCGGACCCCGATCCCGGAATCAACTACGCACTGTGCTTGGGATCCAATGTCGGATTTTCAAACGACGGGTACTACCTCAGTGAGGCCGATCAAAACGGGATTCTCACCATGACAGTCCGCGTCACGTTCGCGGGAATCACGGATGGTTCATCGAGTGTGATTGCGGCCTCGGAACAAATTGTGGGAAGACCCGGTGAGGTGTCAGGAGAGCTGGCCATGTCTCGATACGGACCGGGAACCATCCCCGCTGGAATGGCGTTGAGCCTGCCAAGTCGGGATCACGTCTTAACTTGGAGCATCAACTGCTCGACCTTCCCCGCCAAGAGTGATCGCATCGCCCGCTTGTGGCATCGCGGACTTCCTGGGCAAACGGCATTTAATACCTTGCTGACACCGAATTGGCACTTACCGAATTGCAGCATCCATTGCGCAGACTCGTGTGATAGCGATGGACCTGGACTCTACGCTGCTCGCAGCAGACACGCTGATCTGGTTCACGTTCTCCTGATAGATGGAGCTGTGAAATCGATTTCTTCCACGATCGATGCCGACTTGTGGCAAAAACTGGGGAGCCGGAATGATGGGGCCGTTGTTGCTGAATTCTAACGGGGAGTGCCGGTGGGATCGCTGGAGCAACCTCGTCCAGTCCTGCGCCCAAAAGCTGGCTTACCTGTTGCTGATTCTGCATGGGTCGATGCTGGCCTATATCGCGCTCGGGAATAGCCCGAATTGCGATGAAGTGGGACACCTCACATCGGGGCTTCATGCTTGGGAAACGGGAACGTTTCACCTGTATCGTGTCAATCCCCCACTCGTCCGCATGTTGGCCGCATTGCCAGCCTACCTGGGCCATCCCAAAACCAACTGGTCAAAGGTGGCTGATGGGCCACATGTTCGCCCAGAGTGGAGTGTGGGGATTGATTTTATCGAAGCCAACGGACTGGGAGCATTCTGGTATTTCAACGCGGGACGCTTGCTGTGTGTCTCCTTTGCGGTACTTGGGGCTTGGTATTGCTTCTGCTGGGGAAGGCGACTGTATTCGCCTCAAGCGGGCTTGGTAGCGATGCTGATGTGGTCGTTTTCTCCGACAGTCCTTGGCTGGGGAAGTACATTTACACCCGACGCGGCTTGCACCAGCCTCGGACTGGCGTCTGCATATCATTTCCTCTCTTGGTTGGAACATTCGACCTCACGGCGCGCCTTCATCGCCGGTCTTATGCTGGGGCTGGCCGAGGTCGCCAAAACGACGTGGGTCATCCTCTTCGTAATCTATCCCGTCATCTGGTATTTGGCGCGTCGACGAACACTGACATCCGCGAGTTTCCGCCAGATGCTGGCGATCGTCGGAATTGCGATCGTCATCATCAATTCAATCTACGGATACGAAGGAACTTTTACTCCGCTAGGAAAGTACACTTTCGTGAGTCGCACCCTGGCGGGGAAGGAGTCGATCGTGGAAGGGGGGGCCGGTGGCAATCGCTTCAGCGCCACAATCCTCGCGTCGATTCCTGTTCCGCTTCCCTATAACTATGTGCGTGGAATCGACCTTCAGAAAGTGGACTTCGAACAAGGCATGGAGTCTTTCTTCTGGGGAACATGGTCTCGCCGTGGTTGGTGGTATTACTATATCGCAGCTTTGAGCTTGAAGGAGCCACTCGGGTTCCTGTTCACATTCGTGATAGCTGTGTGCCTTCGCGTGAATTCTAAAAAACGGATGAGCCTGGCCGAAATTGTTTTGCTCGTGCCAGCAGTGTCAGTTTTGATTCTGGTCAGCTATCAATGCGGATTCGCGAGATACATTCGGTACATGCTCCCCTGTCTGCCAGCCATGTGCGTTTTCTCGGGGAGTGCTCTTGAGATGGCCTCAAGAAAAGCCATCACTTGTGGCATCGGAATCTTGTTAGTGTGGGGGATCGCCAGTAGTGCATCGATCTACCCGTATAGCCTCTCGTATTTCAACGAACTGGCCGGTGGACCGAAAGGCGGCTGGCGATACTTACTTGATGCCAATGTCGACTGGGGGCAAGACTTGTTGCGGCTGAAGAGCTGGCTCGCGGAGCAGGACTCAAGCGAAGAACTCTATGTCGTCCACATGGGTTTCGTAAAAGCTGAGCATGTCGGCATCACATCGAAATGGCCGATTCGATGGCCGTCACTCGAAGGAAACGAGCAGCAAATTGTCACCGTTGAACCTCCACCCGGCGTGTATGTGATCTCACTGAATGAATTGTTCTCAAAGTCGGGGCATTACCGTTATCTCCAAAAATATCGACCGATCGATCGCATCGGGTACTCCATGTGGGTTTATCGAATTCCGTAGCGAGGGGGCTGACCAGCGAGGGATTGGAAGATGACAGCGATTCCGAAGAGGTATGCCGATGTGGAACCGGCATCCCACAAACAGGCCCCACAACGGAACCTTCCTTCGCTACCGCACAATCTCCGTCCCGATCCCTGTGTCCGAATAGATCTCCAGCAGCAGGGAGTGCGGAATGCGGGCGTCGATGATGTGGACCTTGCGAACACCGGCTTCGAGAGCCTCCAGCGAGGCCTCGACCTTGGGCACCATGCCGGCGTTGATCACGCCAGACTTGATCAGCTCTCGTACGCGGACCGAATTCAGGTTCGACTGCAACGTCGTCGGGTCATTCTTGTCCAGAAATATCCCTTGCACATCGCTCAGAAACACCAACTTCTCCGCCCGCAGTAACCGCGCGACGGCGGCAGCTGCAGTGTCGGCGTTGACGTTCAAGAGGCCCCCCACAGCGTCAAGAGCCACAGAGGGTATGACCGGGATCGCCCCCGCGCGGCAGGTGGCAGTCAACAGCTCGCGATTGATGCCTGTGACCTGCCCGACGCGCCCCAGATCGACCTCATTCCCAGACTCATCCCGCATCGTCAGCCGTTCGCCGAGGAGCACATTCTGCGACTTGTAATTCATCGGCACCGCTCGGCCACCGAGGTTGCGGATCTCGTCGACCAATCCCTCGCAGATCTCTTCGGCCAAGACGCGCGAAACGATGTCGAGCGTGGCGTCGTCTGTGAAGCGGCGTCCGTTGACCCACTTCGGTAC
>JANOKO010000736.1:0-7972 GCA_031419335.1 Planctomycetota bacterium | reverse complement strand
TGCCAATCCGTATCTCGGTGAGTTTGAACTGCAACGAGTTCTGGCTCTGATTGGCTATTTGGCGACTCACAAAAACCAAAATGGCGTGACCCGCGAACTTGTCCAAAGGGAGATGCCTCCCGGTCCCAATGGACATGATTGGCTTCAGATTGCGAATGCGCATCCCGAGTTTTTCTTTGTCTATGATGGCGAAAAGGAAAAACACCTGCGGCTGTGGGCTCGCTTCCAGCAAGATGACTCGCAGGGAGGGCAGAAACGTCCCCCTTTAGAGCCGGACCGGATTGTTCAACTCCAATCGATCGCCACTCAACTCCATGAGGCTGCGATCCGATTCTCCGATCTCAGGCGGAATTGGTATGCGTTCTGGATTTCATTGGTGACCGGACTTGCGGGCGGCGCGTTGGGGGCAGCACTCGTCTCTATGTGGAAGGGGAAATAACTCCATGTCCACGACAACGCTCTTAAATCACGAACTCGCATCGCACGAGGAATCGCTCGCAGACCTCGTTGGTTGGCTGGGGGGCATTCCGCTGGAGCGGATTCGGCTGCATCCGGCACCCGGCACCGCCACGGAAGAGGATGTCGTTCAAACCAAGTGTTGCGAACTTCTGAGTGGTGTCTTGGTGGAGAAAGCGATGGGGTGGGAGGAGTCGACTTGGGCAGCCCTGTTGATTCGGATCATTGGGTGGCATCTCGACAAGAATCCGATCGCGATCATCGCCGGTGCGGATGGACTGACTCGCTTGGCCCCCGGACGAGTGCGGGAACCGGATGTCGCGGTCTACCTGCTGAGTCGCTTTCCGGGCGGCAAGGCCCAGCCGCGCGCGATCTGTGACCTTGCTCCCGACTGGGCTATTGAAATCCTCAGCCGGTCCAACACCTCGCAAGAAATGGCGATTAAGCGTCGCCATTACTTTGAGGCAGGTGTCCGGCGCGTGTGGATTGTCGATCCGCGGGCCCGCACGATTGCGGATTGGAGCGGGCTCACCCTCATGAATTCGCTCTCCGGGAAGGATATCGCCGACCTCGACCAGATTCTCCCCGGTTTTCAATTGAAGATCAGCGATTGGTTCGCGATGGTCGATGCGGTGCTGGAGCCTGAACCAGATGGCTTTGGGGGACTCGAATGAGTACAGCCACCCTGTCACGACTGACTGCCGACGAGTATCTCGCCATCGAACGGGCTGCTGTGTCGAGGAGCGAATTCTTTGACGGGGAGATGACTCCAATGTCTGGAGGAAGTGTCGTCCACAATCTGATTGGGGGCAATCTGTTTGTGGCATGCTACCTGAAGCTATCGCCACCAGCCTTTTGGGTCTACACCTCGGAGATGAAGGTCAAGACCCCCAACGGGAGCTATACCTACCCGGACCTTTGTGTCGCAGGTGAAACTCCGGAACTGATTGGACCAGCACGTGACGTGTTGTTGAACCCGATGCTCGTCATTGAGGTTCTCTCCCCTTCGACAGAGATGTACGACCGGGGGCTGAAGTTTTCACACTACCGCAAAATCGAATCACTGCAGACCTACATCCTCGTTGCCCAAGATCATCGGTGTATTGAAGTATTCACTCGACAGCCGCGAGGCCACTGGGATCTTGTGGAATACCACGAGGGAGTGATCGAACTGAATCATCCTCCGATCGAGCTTTCTGTCGATCAGATTTACCAAAGAGTGAATTTCAACCTCGCCGAACACACACCGGAACCAGATCAACCCTAACCCTCAACCCTCAACCCTAACCCTCCTCACCCCTCCCTCGCGATCCCGACTTTCACTCGGAGAAAGCAGATCATCATGTCCACAGCTCTCCTCACCGAACCACTCGAAAACGAAAAAGACGATGTCTCCATCGGAGACTATCAGTACGGCTTCCATGACCCGGAAGACAAGTACGAGTTCAAGTCCCGCCGGGGTCTGGACCGCGACATTGTCGCCCAGATCAGCGAGATGAAGAAAGAGCCCGGCTGGATGCTGGACTTCCGTCTCAAGTCGCTGGCTGAGTTCGAGTCACGCCCGATGCCCTCGTGGGGCGGGGATATGACCGACCTCGATTTCCAGAACATGTTCTATTACGTCAAGGCGTCCGATCGCCAAGGCAAGACGTGGGACGATGTTCCGGAAGACATCCGCAAGACCTACGACCGGCTGGGCATCCCCGAAGCCGAGAAGAAGTATCTCTCTGGAGTGAAGGCGCAGTACGAGTCGGAAGTGATCTACGGCTCGCTGCAAGAAGACCTCGCGAACCAGGGCGTCCTTTTCACCGACACCGATTCGGCGCTTCGCGAACACCCCGAACTGTTTCGCGAATATTTCGCGACGATCATCCCGCCGAACGACAACAAGTTCGCAGCGCTCAACTCCGCCGTCTGGTCGGGGGGGTCGTTCATCTACGTCCCCAAGGGGGTGAAGATCGACTTCCCGCTGCAAGCCTACTTCCGCATCAACACGATGAACATGGGGCAGTTCGAACGCACCCTGATCATCGTCGACGAGGGAGCCAGCGTGCATTACGTCGAAGGCTGCACAGCTCCGACCTACAGCTCCGACTCGCTGCACTCCGCTGTGGTGGAAATCGTCGTCAAGCGGAATGCCCGCTGTCGGTACACGACGATCCAGAACTGGTCGAACAATGTCTACAACCTCGTCACCAAACGAGCGATGGCCTACGGCGATTCGCTGATGGAGTGGGTGGACGGCAACCTCGGCTCGAAGCTGACGATGAAGTATCCGTCGATCTATCTGATGGAGCCGGGTGCTCGCGGCGAGACGCTGTCGATCGCCTTTGCCGGGGATGGCCAGCACCAGGACGCCGGGGCCAAGATGGTCCACTGTGCCCCCAACACCAGCAGCCGTATCATCTCGAAGTCGATCAGCAAGAACGGCGGCCAGGCCAGCTATCGCGGACTGGTCAAGGTTCTCAAGGGGGCCCACAACTGCAAGAGCAACGTTGTCTGCGACGCCCTGATCCTCGACCCGGAAAGCCGCAGCGACACCTACCCGTACATCGAAATCGATGAACAGGATGTCGCGATCGAGCACGAAGCGAGCGTCTCGAAGATCGCCGAAGATCAGCTGCTCTATCTGATGAGCCGCGGTCTGACCGAAGCCGAAGCCAGCGCGATGATCGTGACCGGTTTCATCGAACCGCTGGTCAAGGAGTTGCCGATGGAGTACGCCGTGGAGATGAACCGGCTGATCGAGCTGCAAATGGAAGGGTCGGTGGGGTAGGGATCGGTCAGAGAAAGCCTGCCCTGTAGGACGGCCTTTCCAGGCCGTCCCGTGGCGCATTTCGCAGAGAGACGGTCTGGAAAGACCATCTTACGGGGATCCTATTTCTGACCGCTCGCACAAGGATCTGTCAGCGATCAGCCAGATGACTGAGGAGACCATTCATGGCGACAAGCACGCTTCCTAAGATGATGACGGTCGAGGAATTCCTCGCCCTGCCGGATGACGGTGTGGACCGGGAGCTGATTTACGGCGAAATGCGGGAGAAAGGGATGACCGTTCGGAATGAGTCGCATAGCACTGTCATGGCGAACGTTGCGTACTACGCCAAGGACTGGGTTTTGCGAACAAATGCCTCTGGGTTGAAAGTGGTGTGTGGCGAGGCGGGTTTCCAACTGAGTCAGAATCCGCCGCTGGTCGTGGGTGTGGATGTCGCCATCTCAGACGCTTCTCCCTCCGAGCGTCGAGACGTGAGGACAACGCTGGTTCGGGGAATTCCACATGTGGCTATCGAGATCCTGTCCCCCTCAGATAGCGTTCACGACGTGCATGAAAAGACGAGGCTCTATCTCGAACATGGGGTCCATGCAGTGTGGGTGATTGACCCGGAGGGACGGACGGTCAGCATTTATCGGCAGGATCGTGAACCCGATTTGTACAACGCGAATCATACGCTCACCTGCGAATCCGAATTGCCAGGGTTCTCGGTCCGAGTGGCGGAACTGTTCAAATAGCGTGGAGTGAACCTGATGAGTACCGCCACCGCCTTGCTGAATGAGTCTTGCGGATCGACCGCCACCATTCGCATTCCGCGAATCGATCTCGATCTCCCACTGGCCGACTTGTACGACAGAGTCGAGTTTCCACCCACAGAGACTCTGCGATGAGCGGTATCCCCGATTTCCAATCGATCATGTTGCCTTATCTACGCGAACTGTCTCATGGGCGTGAAGTGCCCGTCGACGAAGTTCGACATGCGATGGCGGACCACTTCTCGCTGTCTCCCGAGCAGCGAGAAGTCAAACTGCCCAGCGGGTTTCGTACCGTTTTTGGAAATCGCGTCGCCTGGGCTAAAGCCAACCTGACACGAACCGGACTGATTCTCAATCCGGCTCCTGGACGAGTGATGATCTCCGAATCAGGGCAAGCCGTACTTGCAGAGAATCCTGCGAACCTCAGTGTGGTCTACCTCAATAGATTGAGAGAGAGCCAACAAGAGTCGCAGAGTGGGGCGACGGTTGACCTGGGTGGATGTGCCGACTCGATTTCGGAATCGCCTTCTGAGTTGATTGAGAGATCCCATGAAGCGCTCCGTCAAGCGACCATGGAAGAACTGCTAATACGCCTGAAGGGCAACTCTCCAGCCTTCTTCGAGCGAGCTGTGGTTCGTCTCTTGCGAGCAATGGGTTACGGAATTTCGGGGGATGCGTCCGTCACGGGGGCCCCTCACGACGGGGGCATTGACGGCATCATCCGCGAGGACAAACTGGGATTGGACAGTGTGTGCGTGCAAGCCAAACGCTGGGAAGGGATCGTGGGCCGCCCGGTGGTGCAGCAGTTCGTGGGCAGCATGGATGTCGAACGCTCTCGCAAGGGCGTCATCATCACGACCTCCACATTCAGTCGAGAGGCCATCGATTACATCAATCGCATCGAAGGCAAAAAGGTCGTCTTGATCGATGGCCCGCGACTGGCAGAACTCATGATCGAGTACAATGTGGGCGTGATCGTCACCAAGGTCTACGAAATCAAAGACATCTCGAATGACTTCTTCGACGAGGAAGAAGGATAAGAAATAGGGGACAATCTCCCTTTTCGCCCACACACCGATCACCCCGACTCAGCTAGAAACTCACCCAGCCATGCCCACCGCCACCATGCCTTCCTCGTTCTCCACCACCGGCTTCGAAGCCTTTCTCGAAACCCGCCACGAACCCGCGTGGATCGCGGCTCAGCGATCGGCGGCGTTCGCGGCCTACATCGATTCGCTCTCACGCGAACTTGATCCCGAGGAGTACCGCCGGCTCGATTTGCGGTCATTCAAGGCCGATGCCTACTCGCTCCGCCCCACCCCCGCCACCGAGGTCCAGTTCAGCACGCTGATGCAGGACCGGGCGGAGTTCGGCGGGGCGGTCGTGCACGTCGATGGGGCGTGCATTCGGTCGTCGCTCAGTGCGGACTTGGCCAAGCAAGGTGTCCTCTTCGGCAGCCTCTCCGACCTGCTCGAGTCGCATCGCGAAGTCCTCGAACCCCACTTCATGACCAAGGGCGTGAGCCTCACCAAGGACCGCTTCACCGCGTGGCATGCGGCCTTCTGGACTGGTGGCACGGTGCTGTACGTGCCTCGCAATGTCGAGATCACCGCCCCGCTTTACAGCTTGATTGGCCTCCAAGGCGAGAACGTGGCCGACCTGTCCCACACGCTCGTGATCCTCGAAGACGGGGCCAGTGCCACGCTGCTCGAAGAGACGGCCTCGGCGGACCCGAAGGCGGGTGGCCTGCACAACGGAGCGGTCGAACTCCTCGTCGGGGCCGGGGCGCGGCTGCGGTATGTCCAGTTGCAAAACTGGAACACCAAAGTCCGCCACTTCGCTCATCAGTGCGGGCGCGTCGCGCGGGACGGGATGCTGCAATGGACCGTGGGAGCCTTGGGTTCACGTCTGCAGCACATCCACCAGCACGTCCACCTCGATGGCCAGGGAGCAAGTGCCCAGGTGAACGGCGTCACCTTCGCCACTGACCGGCAACTCCTTTCGTACTACACCCAGCAGTCGCACAACGCCCCGAACACGACCTCGGACCTGCTCTACAAAGAGGTGCTCCGCGACCAATCCCGCGTCGTCTGGCGAGGCATGATTAAGGTCGAGAAGGACGCCCAAAAGACCGACGGCTACCAGCGCAACGACGCCCTGATGCTTAGCCAGGACGCCCGCGCCGACGCCATCCCCGGCCTCGAAATCGAAGCCGACGATGTCCGCTGCACCCACGGAGCCACGACCGGCCGCGTCGACGACGAGCAACTCTTCTACGCCATGGCCCGCGGTCTCTCTCGGTACGAAGCCATGCACGTCATCGTCGAAGGGTTTTTTGCTGGGGTCTACGATCGTATCCCGGTCGAACTGGTGCGAGAGACGCTGGGACTGGCGGTGCAGCGAAAGCTGGGGATCGGGTTGTAACTGCTTCGCGGTTTTACCTCAGCAGCTTCTGAATCCCTTGAGACAACACATCGTCGATCGCCGGATCACTCCAGGCCACGCTGACCTCATATCCCCCTTGAGGGTAGGCATCTTTGGTCGGAATGTACCAAGGACCGCCGTCCCCGTATGCGGCACAGGCGACGAACCGATCGGGCGACATCTGCTGCGCTCGGAGTTGGTATTCGATGAACGACTCCGCAGGCAAATGCAAGATGGACACGTCGTTCAGATGCAGGCCGCTGAGCACAATCGGTGGTCCATTCGCGGCACATCGTTCGAGCCAAGCCAGCGTGTACGCGGGGCGATTTCGATTCACCACCGATTGCTTCGAGTCGGCGATCTGCAGCCTCAACTGTTCCGCGTCATACACTGCCGATGGCTTCGGCAGTATCTCGCAGGTTGACCAAGCCACGCTCTGGATCGGTTGCGGAGTCAGCGCGGACAGAGATGCCTGCATCCCGGCATAGACCCGGTCACGCAGAATTGGTCGCATGGGTGGAGACCCATCGTTGTATTTCCCCGCTGCGATGTTTCCACCGCAGCCGTTAAAGTACAGATGCGAACACCCCGGCTCGGCAGACTGGAGCATCTGCCGGGCCAGCCCACAAAAATCGGGCGTGACCTGGCCTTGGCCGTAATGGCTCATCGGATGGCAGGCGTAATAGTGACAAGCTGCAATCCGTTCCTCCCCGCTGTAGAACGCGACCGTTCGCAATTCGGGGTCAATCAGCCCTTCGGGTTCCGCTCGGAGAGCCGGATCGGTGCAACTGCTGCCCCTCATTGTCCGGACGTTTCCGTCGGGACCGAGGATGCGGCGATTGGCGGCCACTTCTTTGACGGTCCCACGACCCGTGGCGATGTGCGTAAGCGGGCGTGCCAGATCGAGGCATTTGCGCACCGCCGCTGCTCCAGACTTCAACAGCCGCTGGAAGAACTCGACATCGACAATCGCAGGCAATTCCGAGTACTGGGCCACAATCTTCTGGGCTTCCAGACACGCAAACGGCGCATCATGCGGATGCACACACTGCACAGCCACTCGGTCCGCTGAGGTTCCGGCCGCAGTCGCGAGGGCTGTGCGAAATTCCACATGGGCCGAATTCAGCAATCCCGTCCAATCGACCGCGCACAACACGATCGGCAATCCCGCTCCGAGTATCACCAGACCAATGGCTTCCAGCGGCTGCTCGACTTCCAGCACGGGCTTGATCCATCCGCCGCACAGCGAGTGCCCCAGGGGAGGTGTCGCGTCAAATCGAAACGAGGCTAGCCGCAGATTGCGAGGTGGTTCTTGTGACCATGCTGAACTCCCCAGCACCGCCCCCCCCAGCAGCCCGGCAGTGGAGTGAGTCAAGAACTGGCGACGTGGGATCTGCATGATGGGAATCTCCTAGACCGTTTCGGAGAGTGGGTGGCACCAATTAGTCTTACACATGAATCCGATGCGCATCAGGCTCGCACAGGTTACGAGCAATTACAAGCGCCAACCCAATCCCAGGAACACTCTGTGCGTGAGGGAGTGAGAGAGTGCAGCAGCGTGCTG
>JANOKO010000735.1:0-2383 GCA_031419335.1 Planctomycetota bacterium | reverse complement strand
CCGCCATCCGCCATCCGCCACAAGCCTCCCCTCATGAAACCGACTCGATTGATTGCCGTGTTCCCCACGCTGCTGACGTTGGGAAATGGGGCTTGTGGTTTCGGGGCGATACGTTCGCTGCCAAGGTCACGCAAAGTACCGCTGATATTCCTGGGCACGGACCGCTGTTCTTCTCGGCACTGCTGATCTTTGGCGGCATGCTGTTCGACATGTTCGACGGAGCTGCGGCCCGACTGACCGGGCAGACCAGTCAACTCGGGGCCGAACTGGACAGTTTGTGCGATGCGATCACGTTTGGGGTGGCCCCGGCGTTTCTGATGCTCCAGTTTGTGAACTTCCCGCTGTGGGAGGGGAACGAGTACTCGCTGCCGTTCATCTACCCTGCTCGACTGGTGTGGACCGTTGCCGCACTGTACATGCTCTGTGCTGTGCTGCGACTGGCCCGGTTCAACATCGAGACGGAAGAAGACGACGCTCATGACTCGTTCAGCGGGCTACCGTCCCCTGCTGCGGCGGGCGCGGTTGCGGCTTTTCCGATTGCCATGCCCGAGCTGTTGGAGATCGCTCAGCGGGGCAATGCCACGGCGACGAGTGTGGCCAACGTGCTGATTCCTGGAGTGAAAATCATTCTGCCGCTGGTCTGCCTGGCCGTAGCGATGTTGATGGTGTCGCGGATACGGTATCCACACTTCGGGACGCAGATCATCCGCGGTCGTGGTCCTCGTAAGACGATCATCCAGTTTGTGTTTGCCGCTGCCGCAGTGGCTTGGGTCCACGAGTTGGTGGTGCCGCTGGCGTTTTGTTACTTTGCGTTTGGAACTCCGATGATGCACGGCTGGATGAAGCTGTTCGGAGGAGGAAACCGGGGCGTTGAGGTGGGAGAAGCCCGGAAGTCGGCTTAGCTTCGATTTTCCTCCGCTCGTCCGCACGATCGTGCTGAATCATCCCCCATGACGAACTCCCCCTCCACACCCCGCTGGGTTCTTCCGCTGACGCTGGCGGTTTCGCTGGTGACGGTGGGGTTGGCCTCGTTCTGGCCGGTGCAGCATTCCTCTCCGAATCAGAAACCGCCCACGATTGAGGAATCCCTCCCGCTCATCGTCGAGGCCCCTCACGCCGCGCCCGAGGGGATGGTCTGGGTACATGGTGGCGGCTTCCGCATGGGGACAAACGAGGTGCCTCAGCCCGGTCAGCCTAACCCGCACCGTCTCAAGCCGGACGAGTCCCCTGCACATGCTGTAGAACTCGATGGCTTCTGGATGGATGCGACAGAGGTCACGAACCGTCAGTTCGCCGAGTTCGTCGCTATGACCGGCTTCGTGACCTTCAGCGAGAAGACCCCGACAAAGGCCGACCTCGCGCGCAGCGGACTCGACGAGAGCCACTTCCAGGATGAACACCTCGTCGCTGGCTCGCTCTGCTTCAATCCCGACTTCGACCGCAGCACCCTCGATACCTCCTGCGATGGCTGGGAGTATCAAGTCTGGAGGTTCGTCCCTGGTGCCAACTGGCAGCATCCCGAAGGCCCGCAGTCGTCGATCGCCGATCGCCTGGATCATCCGGTCGTCCATGTCAGTTGGGAGGACGCCGTGGTGTACCTCGATTGGGCCGGGAAGCGGCTGCCGACCGAAGCCGAATACGAGTACGCCTCGCGGAATGGCGGTCGCGACGAACGCTATCCGTGGGGCAGCGAACTCACACCCAGTGGCGAGTACCTGTGCAACTACTCGCAGGGGACGTTCCCGATCGAGATGCAAACGCTCGACGGGTTCCAGGACACCTCTCCCGCGCGAACCTATCCGCCAAACACGCTCGGCCTGTACGACATCTCCGGAAACGTCTGGGAGTGGTGCCACGACTACTACGACGTGCGCTACTACGCCGCCTCCCCCCGCCGCAATCCCCCCGGCCCCATCGAGAGTTTCGATCCCCAAGAACCCGACATCATCAAGCGCGTCATCCGCGGCGGCTCCTTCATGTGCAACACCAACAGCTGCACCGGCTACCGCAGCGGGGCCAGAATGAAAGCGGAGTTCACCAGCGGAACATTCCACACCGGGCTTCGGGGAGTCGTGGACAGCCACGGTGACACTCTCTGGACCGAGCGGCAGCAAGTGATCACCAAATGGCGTCAGTCACAGAGGTCATTGGACGAAACAAGCCGAAATGGGCTGGCAGCTCCGCGATCCATTCCCAACCCTTGAGGGTCACGTCGACTTCTCACCTAATCTGGAAAAGTTCTTCAGCAACTGCAACCCCACCTGCTGGCTCTTTTCCGGGTGGAATTGCGTGGCGGTCAGGTTCCCCTTCGCGATCATCGCCACAAACGAGCCGCCGTGGTCACTGGTCGCGGCAATGACACTCGTGTCATTCGGAACGACGT
>JANOKO010000734.1:0-3501 GCA_031419335.1 Planctomycetota bacterium | reverse complement strand
TCCAGAAGTCACTCAGGAGTCTCAATCATGAATTCATTCGAGAACAAATTGCAGACACGCTCCGCGGCTCACAAGTCGGCATCACAGATGAGTCTGGTGGTCGGTACATGGGGACCGTCCTCAGATCCGGACCAGACGGCGTGGAGTTGATGAATTGCATCTGCCAGGAGCCCATACCCGGTCCCGAGGGTCAGCTGCAATGCAAAACCAGCCATGTCCCGTTCCAGTCGTTCAAGACATCGACCGTAACCCATTTCGTCGCCATCTCTCCGCCTCCGTACGGCTTTCCTGCGTCGGACGACGCTATTGATGGAACTGAGTACAGCGTCGCGGAAATCGTCAATAAAAGTGGTCACCGCCAGCGTTGGGGGAAGGCACCAGTTTTGGATGAATCGGCACAGGGGGTCGCTGCCCCGGACGAGGAATGAATCCGCCGTGCGTGTTCCAATGGCGAGACCTCCGTGGACTGGTGGCAGATGCCCCAGCGCCCACGACTATCGGCTGTCATCGCTTCGCGGCGAAGAGTGATCCAGGCTGACAATAATCTGTTTCGAGGGCCATGACCCATCTCCCGATTCCGATCCGTCGCGAACTCTGTTACGCTGAGACTCGCCGCACGACTACCGAGCGGCCTCTGTCCCTTTTTCGGAGTGATTCACCATGCGTTGGATTCTGTCGAGTCTGCTCAGTTTGGTCGTGGTCATCTCTGGGATACGTGCCGAAGAACGGCCCGCGATCGCTTCCGACCAGGACCGTATTATTGCTGGCAACGAGGGCCAGACGATTGCCCGTTGCGGGGCAGGGTGGCTGGAAGAGATCAACGGGTATCCGGTGCTGCACCTCAAAGGCACACCGTACGAGATGGGGTATCAGCACGGGGCACTGCTCAAGGAGCAGTGTCGCAGCAATATGAATCGCATCCTCAACATTGAGGGCGGCCAAGAACTGGTAAAGTTTGGGCCGATTTCACTCAAGCCCAAGGACGCGATCAAGACGATCATCGCCATTCAGAAGAAGTTTGTCCCCCAGAAATATTTTGAGGAGATCGCCGGGCTCGCTGCCGGGTCGGGGCTTGATCCCGAAGAGGCCCAGATGGCGAACTTCATCCCCGAGCTGTTCCATTGCAGCGGGTTTGCGATCTCGGGCTCGGCGACCAAGGACGGCACATTGTACCACGGTCGGGTGCTCGACTATGCGATCGACTGGGGACTGCAAGAACACGCGGTCATCATTGTGTGTGAGCCGCAGGGTGGCATTCCGTTCGTGAATGTCTCCTATGCCGGATTCGTTGGGTCAGTGACCGGGATGAATGCCGAGCATGTCGCGATTGGCGAAATGGGAGGTTCGGGTCTCGGCCACTGGCAGGGAGTCCCGATGGCGTTCCTCGTGCGGGAAGGACTCGAAAGGGGACACACGCTCAATGATGTGTTGTCAGTCTTCCGCGACAACCCTCGAACCTGTGAGTACTACTACGTCGTCTCCGATGCCAAGACGAATGAGGCAGTGGGCATGGAGGCCAGTTGGGATGTGATGAATGTGATCAAGCAGGGCGAGGGGCACGAACTGTTGCCAAAACCTGTCAAGGATTGCTCGCTGCTCTCCGCAGGGGGGCGTTATGACGAACTCGTCGCCCGTGTCCAAGCCGGGCATGGCACGTTCACTGCCGAGACCGCCATCGCTCTCATGGACCGCCCGGTCGCCATGAAGTCCAACCTGCACAATGTCCTCTTCGAGCCCAAGTCGACCAAGTTCTGGGTCGCCAACGCCGGAGCCGACAAGACCCCCGCCGCCGAGCGACCGTACTACCAGTTCCAGCTGAGTGAGTTGCTCACGCGCAAGCCGCAGAGTGATTCGAAGGAACTGCCGCTGGTGGTGGGACGGGCACACTTGCCCGTCCGAGATCGATGATCTCGACTCGCGCCTCTCTGACTCGATAGAATGCCGTGTATGACCTCATCGAACAGAGATCGGGTCATTCTGTCCGTCTCCCCACTTGAGATGAGTTGCATCCCAATGATTCAGATCGCCCTCACTCCAGAACAACAACGCCAGCTCGACGAGTCGCACGAGCCCGTTGAGATCGTCGATCAGCATGGCCGCGTGATTACTCGTATGCAAGATGGCTGGACGGATGCCGAAGTCGCAGAGGCCCTGCTGCGGGTACAGGAGTTTGGGACCGCTGGGACATTGGACGAATTGGTCGAGCGGCTTGAACGAGAATACCCGTAATTCGCGAGCGTCACAGGACTGTTCAGTCGATGCTCGCTCTCTTCTCGCAGGTCGACGATGAAGTTCTGGACGATCCTGGCCAGTCAGCCCTTCGAGACCGAGTCGACCCGCCTGTGGATCGAAGAGCGCCGGACCCGGACATGCCTGCGAACGCTCGATACCTCCCTCCAACGGCGTGATCTCGACGAGTGGCTCCAGAGAACCGCCAACCAACGCGGACCGCACTTGTGGATCCTGGAACAGGAAGGCTGTGATGTGATGCTCAGCTTCAAACCCCTCGACTGCCAGATTCTGCTGATCTGGGTGCGAGTGCGAAACGTACCGTAGGACGGCCTTTCCAGGCCGTCCCTGATCGACGATCGAATGTGAGAAAACAGACATATGGGACCGAGTGAATCGTCTTTCATCAGAGAGCCTGCGATGACAACACCACAGCGGGGACGGCCTGGAAAGGCCGTCCTACTCGTCACGCTGCTCCTCTCCATGTGCCCGGCCCTGTCTGCGGCAGAGGCCCTCCCGCGCCCGAACATCGTGTTCATCCTGTGCGATGACCTGGGGTACGGCGATGTGAAGTGCCTCAATCCGAACGGCAAGATCGCCACGCCGCGCATGGACCAGATTGCGAAAGAGGGGATGATGTTTACCGACGCCCACAGCGGGTCGGGCGTTTGCTCGCCGACGCGGTACGGCGTCATGACCGGGCGGTATGCCTGGCGGTCGAAGTTGCAGAGTGGTGTCCTGGGTGGGTTGAGTCCCCGATTGATTGAGAAGGATCGGCTGACCGTGGCCCAGATGCTCAAGACCGCCGGGTATCACACGGCGTGTGTCGGCAAGTGGCATCTCGGCATGGACTGGGTGAAGCTGCCGGGCAAGGAGGTCTCGGAACTCAGCATTGAGCCGCTGGAGCAGAACCGCAACGTCGACTACTCCCAGCCGATCACGAACGGTCCCAACGCGGTCGGGTTCGATGAGTATTTCGGGATCAGTGCGTCGCTGGATATGGTGCCGTATGCGTTCATTGAGAACGACCATCTGACCGCTCAGCCGACGGAAGAGAATGCCTTCGCGATGATGCTCGGACGCAAGGGAGGGAAGACTCGGTTAGGCCCCGCAGCCCCCGGCTTCGAGGCCCGCGATGTCCTCCCCACGCTGACCCAGCGGGCTCTCTCGATCATCGAGGCACGGGGCCAGCCCGCTCATCATGGACAGCCGTTCTTCCTGTATCTTCCCTTGGCTTCACCGCACACACCTATCGCCCCGACCTCCGAATGG
>JANOKO010000733.1:0-1718 GCA_031419335.1 Planctomycetota bacterium | reverse complement strand
TGTCGAGCAGGCGTTGGACCTCCTCACGAGGCTGGGAGCGATCGACTCGCAGCGGAACGTGACCCCCATCGGACGGGCCATGTCGAGCCTGCCGGTGCATCCACGACTGGCCCGGTTACTGGTCGAGGGGCACGCCGAAGGGGTCGTCGAAGAGGCGGTGTTACTCGCGGCCCTCCTCTCCGAACGCAGCCCGTTCTTCCAACCACAATCCGGGACGATCCGTGGACCCTCGAAGTCGACTGCTACGCATCGCTCGCGCTCGGACGTGTTCGACCGTGTGCATGCCTTGCAGGAGTACTTCTCTCGCGGGCAGCGCGACTTCTTGTTCGGCTCGATCAACGTCGGGGCTGCCCAGTTCATTCGGCGGACTGCCGATCAACTGCGACGCGAGTTACTGGATGATCTCGGACGACCAGCGCAGGGAGCGCATGATCGGGAGGAGGCGCTGTCGCGGGCGTTACTCGTGGCCTTTCCGGATCGGTTGGCGAAGCGACGCGACAAGGGTTCCGATCGAGCGATCATGGTCGGCGGCAAGGGCGTGAGACTCGCACCGCAGTCGGCAGTGACCAACTCGGAACTGTTTCTGTGCATCGATGTCGACGCCGGAGCCACCGATGCCCTTGTGCGACAAGCCTCAGCTGTCGAGCGCGAGTGGCTGCCGGAATCGCTGCTGCGGCAGGTCGACGAAGTGTTCTTTCATCCGACGCAATACCAGGCGGTCGCGCGGCGGCGGACCTATTGGGACGACCTTGTGCTGGCGGAGACGCCATGCCCTCTGCCGGATAATGATCGTCCGGCGGAAGTGTTATACGAGGCCGCGGTCCGAGCTTGGGACAAGGTGTTCCCGAACGACAACCCCGAGGTCGCCGGGTTCGTGACGCGGGTGCGGTGCCTAAGTCAGTGGCTGCCGGATGCCGGGATACCGCCACTCAATGAGGCGGGTCTGCATGCGGTACTCCGCGAGTTGTGTTCTCGCTGCCGGTCGTTCGGGCAACTCAAACAGGCGACATGGCTCGATGAACTCAAACGGAGATACGACTATTCGCAACTGCAATGGATTGAACGCGAGGCACCGGAGAAGCTGCGAGTGCCGAGCGGGAGCCTGATCCGGCTGACCTATGAGGAGGGCCGTCCTCCGGTCCTGGCCGTGCGGATTCAAGAGGTGTTTGGGATGAAGGAGACGCCGCGCGTGGCGGGAGGTCGAGTGCCGGTGTTGCTGCACCTACTGTCACCCAACATGCGTCCGCAGCAGGTGACCGACGACCTGGAGAGCTTCTGGCAGAACACGTACTCGACCGTGCGGAAGGAACTTCAAAGAAAATACCCGAAGCACTCCTGGCCGGAGGATCCGACCGATGCCACTCCGCAGCGAAGACCGGGAAAACGGACCGATACGTGAGCCGCTGCCCCAAGGGCACGTCAGAACGTAAGAGGCGGGCGGGGAGACCTCTTGGAGCGTTTCACAAAGTGCCCCCGGCAGGAGTCGAACCTGCGACATCAGCTTTAGGAAAGCTGCGCTCTATCCAACTGAGCTACGGGAGCGTGGGCCGTCTGCACGCCCGCCTTGGAGCAACCTTTCGGCCGTCGCATGTTAGCCGCATTCGGGTGTGTCAGCCATCTCATAGACCTCCAATTCTCTGATCGGAACCTCAAAGGAGATGATGGATTCCGTCGCGAGGGACACTGCGGTCAGATGCCAGAACGCGACTGGGGTTTTG
>JANOKO010000732.1:0-1278 GCA_031419335.1 Planctomycetota bacterium | reverse complement strand
GCCGGGGCCGCCCGTCCCGCAGCCTTGGTGCGAGTGACCCAAGTCGTCCGCGAAGAAGTGGCTCCCGAGACGACCGTGATGGGCACGGTCATTGCGCGTCGGACCAGTGTGGTTGCCTGTGGATCGGATGGGAAAGTCGATCAATTCGAGGTGCGTGAAGGGGACCTGGTCGAGGCGGACCAGTTGCTCTCGGTCCTGAACATGGTCACGACTGATCTCGGCATTCAGGAGGCTGAGAAAATCCTGCAAGAGCGGGAGTCCATGCTGGCTGAACTTCAAAGCGGCTCGCGCGTCGAAGAGATCGCCGAAGCCAAGGCCCGCATGGAGGCCGCCGAGGTCACCATGCGGATCACCGCCGACAAGTACAACCGCGTGGCCAGCCTTGTGAAAAACAGCGCTGGCAACCAGAACGACCTCGACGACTCCCGCGAAAAATCGGAAGCCGCCCAGAAGATGTTCCTGGCCGCCAAGGCCCAGTCGCAACTCGTCACCTCCGGCCCGCGTGCCGAGCAAATCGTCCAAGCCGCAGCTCGCCGCGATGCCCAGAAAGACCAAGTCGCCTTACTGAAGGCCGAGAAGGAGAAACGTTCGACCAAAGCCCCCTTCGCCGGTATCGTGGTGCATGAATTCACCCAACGTGGCCAATGGCTCGCCAAGGGCGACCCGGTTGTCACCGTGGCGGACATCCTGGATGAGGTCCACGTGATCGCCAATGTCGACCAACGCGATCTTCCGTATGTCCAGATCGGCTCCACTGTCGACCTCGAAATCGACGCCACCGCTCAGAAGAGCTGGCAGGGGACCGTCATCACGATCGTCCCTCGCAGCGAATGGGAATCGGGATCACGCACCTTTCCGGTCAAGGTGGCCGTCAAGAACATCATCAAGGAATCGGGTAGCCACAAGTTCCCGACCCTCACCGAAGGCATGCTGGCTCGCGTCCACTTCAAAGGCCCCCCGCACCAGGCCACCCTCGTTCCCAAGGACTCCGTCATCCGCTCCGAAGCGGGGAGCAAACTGTTTGTGATTCTCGCCGACCCGGCAAAGCCCAATACCGGCAAGGCCAAACCGGTCATGCTCCAGGAAGGCTCCTTCTTCGGCGACCGCGTCGAGATTCTCTCCAGCGACCTGGAGCCCGGCATGCCGGTCGTGATCGAGGGAGCCGAGCGGCTTCAGCCGTTCGCAGATGTCAAAATCTTGCCAGATGCCGTCCTGGCCCCCGCCCCTGTGGCGACCGCCACTCGCCCGTAGCCCACCATTCCGGGACTCGTACTCTTA
>JANOKO010000731.1:0-1466 GCA_031419335.1 Planctomycetota bacterium | reverse complement strand
CCTCGATTTCAAGGATTGTGAGGGCTGTTGTGCAGCGACTTCACCAACCAGCAGTCCCCAGGCCAGGCAAGTGAGGGTCGCCCAAAGTTGTCCGAATTGACGCATCGTGGCTGTCCCTTTCCACTTCCCAGCCGGGATTGATCCGTCAGCCAGGGGCGCATGCCTTCCTCCTGACCACAATCGCGGCTATCGGAAGTCATCGGCACTCGCGAGGTGAGGGCGACAGTGAAAACTCGACGAAGCGTGAAGCCGAGCCTCCATCGGCAGTTCCCGCCGCCGACCAAGATGTTCGGACCTGCCATAACAGATCGAGTGCCCCATCAATGCTTGATTTTGGGGGTCGCCTCCCTGTGGCGCATCACACAATCCCAAGTCTGAGCATTGACGCGGAATTAGCGTTGCACCGGGATCGGCTCACGAACGCCAGTCTCTCGCAGTGCTCCTGTACTCAGGAACCGGCGGGTGGCGTTCATCACCTCGGGATGCCATGGCAGGAACGAGTGCAGTGAGCGCACGGCCAGGTAGTCCTGCGCTCCGGGCAGTCTGGCGCTCTGTACCGTGACGATTCCGTCATCATCGCCGGGGATCAAGGGATTAAAGCCATCGGGGTCCCCTTTCGCTCCCGCGATCACTGCGAACTCCATCGTGGGCAGCGGGAGCGTGCTGATGAACGTCTCCGGATCGGCGACGAGTTCCTGGCCCGAGGGCCCAAAGATCACCTGGAACAGGAGATTCTTTTGCAGCATCGAGGCGATCTCGGCCCCGCTATTCGGCGTGCCGATCATCACCAGTCGCTGCACGCGCGGGTCGGAGTATTGCTGACACCAGCGCCGCACGATCAATCCGCCCATGCTGTGGACAACGAAATGAATCCGCTCGATCCCCTCCAGCGAAGCCACCAGTTCTTGCAGCTGATCCGCAAATTCACTGATGGACCGCTGGGTGCTCGGATAGTCGAAACTGACGAAAGTGTATCCGTCCGGTTGGAGGACTCTTTCCAGATCGGTCCACGATTTCGACGACCGCAGGATTCCATGCAGAGTGATGACTGCCGTTCCGCTCATCGGGTCGAGTTTGCGGGCCGCTTTCTCACCCGAGAGAGCCTGCTGGCACTCATCCAGCGTCCCCCAGGCCCGGCGAATGTCGGAGGGGTCAAGCAGTCGGTAATGCCCGGACAGGACATGCTTTTGAATCCGCCACCCACGAAAAAAACAGCAGTCCGACCAGAACTGACGGCCTCCCAACGTCGGAGTGGGGATGTTGAATCGACCGCTACTCATGGCGTGTGCCCCGATTAGACCGTTGGAGGAGTGCTGGCAGGAGACTCTGGCGATTTCTCAGTGTTCGATCAGGCTACCAGAACGAGAGGAGTGACTCATAGCGTCTGAGGCATGAATCGGTGGGGTGACGGCGGAGCGAGTTCTGCCGAGGGGAGTCGCCATCCTCAGGGCCATTCCAAAAATCGC
>JANOKO010000730.1:0-4152 GCA_031419335.1 Planctomycetota bacterium | reverse complement strand
GAAGCCGACGCATCCGGAACTACTCGACTGGCTCGCCGATGAGTTTGTGCGGAGCGGGTGGAGCCTGAAGCATTTGCACCGGACGATCGTCTCCTCGACTGCCTATCGGCAGCGTTCCGAGCGGACGAACTTGCTGGATCTGCTCGATCCCGAAAACAAACTGCTCTCCCGAATGCCGCTCAGGCGACTCGAGGCTGAGGTGATCCGCGACGCGGTGCTGGGCGTATCGGGGTGTCTCAGCGATCAGTTGGGCGGCCCTCCGGCACCAGTACTTCCGGATGAGGTCGGTCAGATCGTGGTCGCGAATGGGACGCGCGATGGGAATGGCATCCTGATCGGCAAATCCGAGGGACTGGGCGACGCCCTGTACCGCCGCAGCCTCTACGTTCAGGTCCGTCGCTCGATGCCCCTGGGGATGCTCGAACCGTTTGACATCGCCAACACCGCTCCCAACTGTGATGTCCGCAATCAATCGACAGCCGCTCCGCAGTCGCTGCTCCTGATGAATAGCGATTTGGTCATCAAAGAATCGGAGCGCATGGCCCGCCGGATCATCACGGAGGTGGGGGCCGAGCGACCGGCCCAGATCGAGCGCGGCTGGCTACTGGCGTTCGGAGAGAAACCAGATGAGACGACGGCCTCGAATGCCACGCGGTTTCTCAGCGAGGTGACAGCACACTTCGACGCCCGTCTGGCCGCCACTGAAAAGAAGGACGGGATCACACCGCCGTCAGACCAGGCGCTCGCTCTGTGGTGTCAGACTTTGCTGTGCGCGAATCAGTTCTTGTATGTCGAGTGAACGGGCATCTGGGCTGTCGCTAACGGTGATGGGCCAGAAGGCACCGGGCTGCTGGCAACGAAATCTCAGTCGCCCGTATTGCTGCTTGTCGACTGACTGCCCGACTTCGGATTGCTGCCGCTATCGGATTTGGCCGGGCTGGGACTTTCGGTTTTTCCACTGCTCTCGACTTTTGGAGGAGCGCTGCTCGTCGCATCAGCAGCTGCGGCTTTCTTGTAGGAGTCACTGCGGTAGTCGGTCAGGTAGAAGCCGGAGCCTTTAAACAGAATCGCCGCCCCGGCGCTGATCTGGCGTTCCGCCGCGCTCTTGCCGCACGACGGGCACTTCTTGATCGGTGCGGCCTTGATCGAGTGATACACGTCCCAGACGTGTGAACACTTTTTGCACTTGTAGTCGTAGGTCGGCATGGTGGGAGGTTTATGGTAGAGGGTTTATGGTTGATCGACGGAGGGTGAGTGGTGAGTGAAAGAGGCTCTCTGTCGATGAACCATCAACCCTCCTTCGACACCAGCACCTTGCTGGGACGAAGCACGCGGTCGTGCAGCATGTACCCGCGTTCGAACTCTTGCAGGACGGTCATGGGCGGGTGGTCGGGGCTGGGAACTTGGGCGACGGCTTCGTGGAGGTTCGGGTCGAATGTCTGGCCCACGCTGATGATCGGGGCTGCACCGTGGCGGGCCAGAACCTCATCGACCTGCTTGAGGACCATGTCGACTCCCTTCGACAGGTCTTCCATGCTGTTGGCAGTCTTGGCTGCGACGACAGCTCGCCGCAGGTTGTCGAAATTGGGCAACAAGTCCTTGATGATCGCCAGCGGGGCAAACCGGCGGTCCTCGTCGCGCTCCTTCATCACCCGGCGACGGTACGTGTCGGAATCGGCGAGCGCCCGCAGGTACTTCTGGTGGTTCTCATCCCGTTCGGCCTGAGCGGCAATGAGTTGGTCCTGCAGATCGACCCACGCCTCGGGGGACGAGAGGTCCGCTGCGAGAAGCTCCGGCGGGAGGTCTTCACGAGCGGCGTCTTCGAAGGGGAGATCGGCGTTGGACATAAGGGAGGAACGTTGAGGGTTGAGCGACCGGAGGACGGCGAAGTAGGACGGCCTTTCCAGGCCGTCCACGAACGAGATGGTGAATCGAGAGAGAAGTGCAGGAACACTAATGTGCGATGATCTGCGCAAATCTTGGTTTGGATCAGCGTTTATCAGCGAAGATCAGTGTTCCAGAATTCTGGTGAACATTGATTCTGTATCCACTCCACGACAGTCTGGTTCAATGTCAATGAGTGACCGCTGTGGCCGCACGGGACGGCCTGGAAAGGCCGTCCTACTTCTCGCCCCCCTCGTGACTGGCGAACATGGCTTTCACCTTGTCGAACCAGCTCGTCTGGTGCGGCATCACATGGGCCTGCTCCATCTCGGCCAGTTTGCGGAGCAGGGCTTCGTGGTCGGCGACGAGTTTTTTGGGGACAACGAGTTGAACTTCAATGTGCAGATCCCCGGTGCGTCCGCCGCGCGGGTCGGGCATCCCTTTTCCGCGGAGACGGATGACTTCACCAGGTTGTGTTCCAGGAGGCAGGTCGACATCGGTTTTTCCCTCCAGCAGAGGTATCTCAATCTTCGAACCCAGCGCTGCCTGGGTATAGCTGATCGGCACCTGGCAGAGAAGGTGGACCCCTTCCCGCTTGAAGACAGAATGCGGACGCACATGCACATCGACATACAGGTCGCCGCGCGGACCGCCGTTCGGACCGGCCTCGCCTTCGCCCCGCAGGCACAACTGCATCCCGTTGTCGATCCCTCCAGGAATCTTGACGTTCAGGGAGACCTTCTCGTCCTCCCGGCCCGACCCGAAACAGGAGTTGCACTTGTGCCGGATAATTGTTCCCTGTCCACGACACGCCGGACAGGCTGTTTGTACGCGGAAAAAGCCCTGGGACTGAATCACCTGGCCCTGGCCGCCACAATAGTCACATCTCTCCGGCTTGTGACCCGGCTCGCTCCCCGTGCCGGAACACTTGACGCACGACTTTTTGCGGGGGATGTCGATCTCTTTGTCGAGCCCGGTCGCCGCTTGTTTGAGGTCGATCGTCACGGAGGCTTTGAGGTCGCTGCCCCGCTGGACACCCCCGCGAGACTTCTTCCGTCCGCCCCCCAGACCGAACCCTTCGAACAGATCCCCGAAGTGCTCGAAGATGTCCCCCATGTCCTGGAACTGGGGACCGCCGCCGCCTTGCCCGTTGACCCCCGCATGCCCGAACCGGTCGTACCGCGCCCGCTTGTCGGCATCGCTCAACACGTCATACGCTGCTGCGGCCTCTTTGAACTTCTCGATCGCCTCCTGGTCGCCGGGGTTGCGGTCGGGATGGTACTTCAGCGCGAGCTTCTTGTAAGCCTTTTTAATTTCGTCCGCCGACGCCGATTTCTCGACCCCAAGGGATTCGTAATAGTCGCGCTGGGAAGGCATCGTCTGCATCGTCGAGGGTGAGAGGGGGAGAAGGAGGAGATGTTACCACGGAGGCACTGAGGCACAGAGAAGAACAGCGGAGGAGAGTAAGACAGGCATGTCTTTTGAAATCACACGGCAGTCATCGTTCCACTGCATTTCTCCGTGCCTCTGTGGTGAATCTTCTTCCACGCTGCCCTTTGCACAAAACGCGAGCCACCGAAGAGGTTCCGGTGGCTCGCGAATGAGCGAACAAGTTCGTGGGACAGGCTTCCAGCCTGTCGGTGTCGAGAGAAGACAGGCTGGAAGCCTATCCCACGTTCCACCGTCGTTACTTCACAGCCCCTTCGACAGCGGCCTTGGCCTTGCCGTCGGCGACATCGTCGGTGCGGGTGATGAGAACTTGTGTCGTCAACATCAGACCGGCGATCGAACCCGCGTTTCGCAAAGCTGTCTTTACGACCTTGGCAGGATCGATAACCCCAGCCTTAAACATGTCGACGTACTCGCCGGTGACGGCGTTGTAGCCGATGTTCTTGTCTCGCTGACGCACTTCGTCGGCCACGACTGCTCCATCAACTCCGGAGTTATCGGCGATCTGGCGGATTGGAGCCTGCAAGGCCCGAGCCACGATTTCGACGCCGATCTTCTCGTCGCCCTTGGCCTTGGTGGCCTCGACAGCGGGGATACAGCGGATGAGAGCTGTGCCCCCGCCCGGCAGAATACCCTCTTCGACGGCTGCCCGTGTCGCGTGCAGGGCGTCTTCCATGCGGGCCTTGGTCTGCTTCATCTCCGCTTCAGTGGCGGCACCGACCGAGATCACTGCAACTCCGCCAGTCAGTTTGGCGAGGCGTTCCTGAAACTTCTCGCGATAGTATTCGCTGTCGGTGGCTTCGATCTGCTTTCGAATCT
>JANOKO010000729.1:0-5488 GCA_031419335.1 Planctomycetota bacterium | reverse complement strand
CGCGGGACGCCGACGATCGATGGGGATAAGGTGTACGTGCTCGGAGCGAAGGGGGACTTGGCGTGTCTGGAACTGGCCTCCGGCAAGAAGGTGTGGGGCGGGAACATCCTCCAGGAGTTCGGGGCCAACAACATCACTTGGGGGATCAGCGAGTCGGTCCTGATCGACGGCCCGAACCTCGTCTGCACTCCCGGTGGCAAGGGGGCGACCATGGTTTCGCTGGACAAAAACAGCGGCAAACTCAAGTGGAAGTCGACCGTCAACGGTGACCCGCAGACGGGCTACTCGTCGATCCTCCCGATTGAGTTTGGCGGTACGCGGATGTATGTCAACTTTGTGCATACCGGCGTGATCGCGATTGATGCCAAGACCGGCAACCTGCTGTGGGGCAACAAGTCCCCGGCCAATGGGACCGCCAACTGTTCTTCCCCGGTGTTCGCGGGTGACTCGGTCTTCGCCGCTTCGGGCTACGGGACCGGGGGCACGCTGATCAAGATGTCCGGATCGCGAGGCAAGATTAGTGCCGAAGAGGTCTACAGCACCAAAGACATGAAGAACCACCACGGCGGAATGGTGGTCGTGGATGGCTTCCTGTACGGCTTTGATGAAGCGGTGCTTAAATGTATTGAACTGAAGAGTGGCAACGTGAAGTGGCAGGACCGCTCGGTGGGCAAGGGGTCGATTGTGTATGCCGATGGCCAACTGATCCTGCGGAGCGAGCAAGGCCCGGTGGCCTTGGTGAAGGCCACGCCGACAGGTTACGAAGAGACCGGTCGGTTCGAGCCGTCCCGCAGCAACAAGCCCGCCTGGCCGCACCCGGTCGTGGCGAACGGGTGTTTGTTCCTGCGGGATATGGATCAGTTGATGTGCTACCGGGTCAAGTGAGACTATTTGCTGCGATGGCGATCACGGGGATGACTTTGATGAAGCCAACACCTGAGTGGAAGGGTGGCAAGTGGTGGGAGGGCGAAGCTCCTGCTGAGCCGCGAGCCAGGGGAGATGTTGAATATCAGGCACGGCTCGGCAGGAGCCTCGCCCTCCCGATCTTTGCCGCTTGCATCCTTTGGGGTTTACTCATCCACGTTGACTCCGTCCCACTCCACGCCGCCGACGATGCAGCTCGGCGTAATGTGCTGCTGATCGTCGCCGATGATCTCGGGTTCCAGATCGGGGCCTATGGGGACACGGTGGCCAAGACACCCGGACTGGATCGGTTGGCCGCAAGCGGGACGCGGTTCACGCGGGCCCACTGCACGACCGCCAGTTGCAGTGCGAGCCGATCGGTCTTGATGACGGGTTTGCACAATCATGCGACCGGGCACTACGGGCATGCCCATGACTATCACCACTTCTCGACATACTCCTCAGTGCCGAGCCTGCCGGTACTGCTGTCGAAGGCGGGGTATGTGACCTGCTCGATTGGGAAGTACCACCTCGCTCCGGAAGCGGTGTATCACTTCGACCAGTACCGCAACGAGAAGATCCAAGGAGCCCGCAACTCCACACAGATGGCGAAGAACGCGGTGGCCTTCATGGAGGAGACGCGGGATAAGCCGTTCTTCCTCTACTACTGCTCCAGCGACCCGCATCGCGGCGGCGGGCCGGGCGGGTTTGGGAATACGAACGAAGCGAACAAGTCACCCTGCCCGGACTGTACGACCGAGACATTCGACCCGCAGTCGATCATCGTCCCGCCGTGGTTGCCCGACCTCCCCGAGGTCCGCGCTGAGCTGGCCGAGTATTACACCGCGATCAATCGCTTCGACCAGGGGGTGGGGAAGCTGCTCGATTACCTCGACACGAGCGGGCGGGCCAAGGACACGCTGGTGATCTTCCTGACCGATAACGGCCCGCCGTTTCCGGGCGCGAAGACGAACCTGCACCAGCCGGGGATGCACCTGCCGCTGCTGGTCCGCAATCCGCTGACCGAGGCACGGAGTGCCACCTGCGACGCCCGCGTCTCGTGGGTCGACATCACACCGACGATCCTCGAATACTGCCAAGTCACCCCGGCCCCTCAACTGCCGATCATCCCCGGTGCCAACGATGACAACCCCGAAGTCGCCCGGCCTCGCCAGCGCCCCGTGCAACCGGTGAAGTTCCACGGGCGGTCGTTCCTAACCGCGATGCAACAGGAACGGCCCCAGGGGTGGGACACGCTGTACGCCTCGCACACGTTTCACGAGATCACGATGTACTACCCCATGCGAGTGGTGATCGATGGGGACGACAAGCTGATCTACAACATCGCCCACCAGTTGCCCTACCCGTTCGCCACAGATATCCAAGCCTCACCGACGTGGCAGGCCGTCCTCAACACCGGCCAGAAGCAATACGGCCAAAAGACGGTCGAGTCGTACCTGCACCGCCCGAAGTTTGAACTCTACGACCTCAAGTCCGACCCGTGGGAATCGACAAACCTCGCCGACAGCCCCGCCCATATCGAGCGTCTGAAGCAGTTGCAGACGCAACTTCACGAGTGGCAAAAGGAGTCGAAAGACCCGTGGGAGTTGAAGTGGGAGTACGAGTGAGGGGAGAAGCTGTCAGCGGTCAGCCATCAGCGATCAGCCAGATTTCGTGGTGGAGAGAATCGAGGCGAGCCGGAAGCCGTAAGGCCCCGGACTGTTCCACAGAGTCAATGAGCGGAGATATCCGGAGACTGACGCCCACCGGCACAGCGGGTCGAAAGTTGCTGCTTCAGCGACTCAGCAAGGCCCGCGCATGGACCTGAACGACCTGTGCATCACGCTGGTGCTGGTGAACTGCCTGTGGCTGCTGTCGATGCGTTCGGGGTGGGCGTGGTCGATCAAAGCCCTGGCGGTACTGGTGCTGCTCGGCGGAACCTGGTGGTGGAGACCCGCGCAGGCGGGGTGGGTAGCCATCGGCCCCTTTCTTGTGCTGATCGCGCTGCCATTCTGGCTCCTGCTGGCAGCACAGCGAGCCATGCACCAGCGCCGCTTTCGTGCGGTCTGGGTGATCACGACCGTGCTGGCAATCCTGCACCCCGATATGCGCGTGAAGCAAATGCGGCGGATGCTTCGGGTGCTGCCGCTCTTCTTTCGAGGCCAGATCGCAGTCGGTCTGGCTCGCGCCAAGCAGGCCGGGATCGAAGATGCGTGGCTGCGAAATCTGGCATCCGTCCTGAGCGCGCAGATGAGTGGTCAATGGGAGTCCCTCGCCGCCGCGTTCCCGAGACACGGGTCAGAGGATCCCAACCTGCTGGTCGGAAGGCTTCAGGCTGCCGCCGAACGCGGAGACGGAAACTCCTTCATAGAAACCTGCGAGGCGATCGCTGCCTCGGACTTCACCGCCGAGCGCAGTGCGGTGTTGCACCTGCGGGCGTTTGCCATCTTGGGCGAGGTCGACACCGTCTGGAAAATCCTACTGGGCCACAGCTCACTCATCGCCGGGGAAACTCGTGAGTTCTGGCTGGCCGTGGCAGAGCGGATTTCTGGAGCAAGCCCGAGTGCCGAAGATCGGTTGCAGCGATTACGGGGGAGTGCCAGTGAAACACTACGCCCGATGGTCGAGCGGTGGTGGTTGCAGCCGTCGATGGGGCAGATCCCAGCGGAGGCCCGCGCCCGGGCCAGCGCCGCGTTGCAGGCGACGCGAGCGGTCATCGATCATGACCATCGCTTTGCGGTGTTGACGACCGGCTCGCGGCGCTGGCCGATCATGACATACGCCCTCGGACTGGTATGGCTCGCAGTGTTCCTCGTCGAGGTTCCCGGCGGCAGCGAGGATGTCGACAACCTGGTCCGGCTCGGTGCCTTGCAGGTGCCACTGACCGGGGAGCCGGGCGAGTGGCAACGGATGCTGACCTGCGGCTTCCTGCATGTCGGCCCGACTCACCTGGCGCTCAACCTGTTGGGGTTGTGGATTCTGGGAGGTCGAGTCGAGCGGGCGTGGGGGGCGTTGCCAGTCCTGATTCAGTTTCTGATCTGCCTGGTCGTGTCGAGCAGCTTGCTCACGTGGCTAACGTTTTTGAAGCCAGGTGAACCGGAAGTGTTCGCGGGGGCCAGCGGCGGGATCATGGGTCTGCTCGGCGGGTTGTGGGGGCATCTGGCGGTGGGGCGATTCCGTCAGGGAACCCCACTCGTTCGGCACCAGTTTCGTGCGGCGTGCGTCTTCATTCTGATGCAGAGCCTGTGCGATGCGCTCACGCCGCAAGTGAGTATGGCGTGCCACCTGATCGGGCTGGCCACCGGGATGATTCTTGGCGTGCTGATGGGGTTTTGCAGCGGTCGCCGTGGAGCGAGACGGGCGGTATAGTCCGGCGTAGGATGGCCTTTCCAGGCCGTCCTCAGAGGCACATCCCTAGAGATCCGCGAATGTCCTCAGTCCGACCGACTCCCGAATCCCGTCGCGTGCTGAGCCTGTGGGATGCAGTCAGTCTGATTCTGGGAGTGGTGGTCGGGACATCGATCTTTCGTTCACCGGGGATGATCTTCTCGAACATGCCGGGAGTCGGGTCGACGCTGCTGCTGTGGGTCATCGGCGGCGTATTGTCGCTGGTCGGGGCCTTGTGTTACGCCGAGTTGGCAGCCGCCTGGCCAGAGCGCGGGGGGGATGTCGCGTACTTGAGCCGGGGGTTTGGGGAGTGGTTGGGGTATCTGCTGGGGTGGTGCCGGATCATGGTCATCATCCCGGCCAACGTGGGGATCATGTCGTTCGCGTTTCAGGATTATGTGTTGCAGGCGGGGAGCCTCGACCCGAGTTGGAGTCCCTGGATTTCTTTGGCAGCCGTTGCAGTCATGACGGCCATCAACCTGATTGGAGTCCAGTCCGGTCGGCGGACACAAAACACGCTGACAGCTGCCAAACTTATCGGGTTTGTGGTCGTGGTCTTGGCGGGTTTGATGATCGCCCTGAAAGGGAATTGGCCCGCGATGTCGGCTCCTTTGGCGAAGGGGAGTTCTTTGAATCCTGGGCTGGCTCTCGTGTTCATTCTCTACGCCTTCGGTGGCTGGAACGATGCGGTGTATATCGCAGCCGAACTGAAGGAGCCGCAGCGAAACTTGCCGCGCGCCTTGGCTGGTGGAGTCTTCGCGGTCCTGTTGGTGTACCTCGCGGTGAATCTGGCCTATGCCACACTTGGCATCGATCATCTGCGAAGTGCAGACGTTCCCGCTCGTGACGTGACGGTGCTTGTGTTCGGATCCGTGGGCGGTCTGCTGGTGACCGGGCTGTTGATGGTCTCGGCACTGGGTGCGATGCACGGCACGATCTTCGGAGGGACTCGTCTGACGGTGGCGATGGGTGAGCGGTACGCGACGCTCCGCTGGTTACGGCACTGGTCTCCTCGCGGGGCACCGACACGCGGGGTGCTGTTGGTGGGGTTCAACACTTTTTTGCTGGTGGCAGCTGTGGAGACTTACGCCGGGCGAGAGTTGCTTGAATGTGTGCTAGATGTGATTGGGGTACGAGGGGGAGTCCCCTGGGGTCAGTTCGGCGGGGGGTTCGACACGCTCCTGGCGGCCACAGCCCC
>JANOKO010000728.1:0-1594 GCA_031419335.1 Planctomycetota bacterium | reverse complement strand
GTTTGAGACCAGATCGCGGATGTCGTGCGGCTGCGACGGCATGCGAGGTTCTCGATCAAGAAGGGGCGGACAAAGTCCCCACGAACTGGCTCACCACACGGTTAGCCAGTTCAATCGGGAGGGGGGGTGATACCGGAACCGTTTCGAAAGTGTCTAGCTGGCCTCAGGGGAACAGATCGAACGACCCCGCGAACAGGTCACTTTTGCCGGTTCAGCCCCCCGTCCCGCTCCCATCTCAACGAACGGGCTCAGTTGCAGTCGGAATCCGGTCGCGAGAGGATGCAGCGAGTCGCATTCCCGATTTTGAACGGATGACCTGATGCATCTTCGAATTTGGCTTTCAATTCTGGTGCTGTTCACCTCTGGTTCGGGGAGCGTTTTTGGGGCTGCTGCCGCAAATCCCAAACGCCCGAACATTCTGTTCATCCTCGTGGATGACCAGTCGCCGTTTGATCTCCGCGTCTACAACCCGGCATCACAGCTCCAGGCCCCCCACATCGAGCGGTTGGCTTGCGAGGGGATGACGTTTGAGGGGGCCTACCATATGGGGTCGCATTCCGGAGCGGTCTGCACCCCGTCGCGGCACATGATTATGAGCGGGAGGACATTATGGCATTTGCCGATCGCACCCGAGGGGCAGACTCGTTGTCCGCCGAACCTGCCGCAAAGCACAATCCCGGCGGTGTTCAACCGGGCGGGATTTGACACCATGCGGACCTGCAAGCAAGGCAACAGCTACGAGGCTGCCAACCGCCTCTTCACCGTGCGACACGATGAAACCAAGCGTGGCCCGACCGATGAGACCGGCAGCCCGTGGCATGGCGAGCGGGTGCTGGAATACCTTGACGCTCGTCAGGCCGCACGCGATGCCGACCCGTTCCTGATTTATTTCGGATTCTCGCACCCACACGATGAGCGGGATGGCAGACCTGAATTGCTCGCCAAATACGGAGCGACCAACCACACAGACAAGGACCACCCTCCCGCCCTGAACGACAAGTTGCCGCCGCTACCATCGAATTACTTGCCCGCTCATCCGTTCCCATTGGGGCATCCCCATCTGCGCGATGAGGTCAATGTCAGCGGGGTTTGGGAGCGCCGCGATGAGGCCACGATCCGAAACGAAATCGGCCGTCAGTTTGCCTGCAGTGAGAACATCGATATCCAGATCGGTCGCGTGCTGGAAAAGCTCGAGGCCCTGAGAGAACTCGACAACACATACGTCTTCTATACTTCGGACCACGGCATGGCGATCGGGCGGCATGGGCTGCAAGGGAAGCAGAACCTATACCAGCATACATGGCGTGTGCCGTTCATCGTTCGCGGGCCGGGGATCGTGCCGGGAGTCCGCGTCGAGGGGAATATCTATCTGCTCGATGTCCTGGCCACACTGTGCGATCTGACCGGTGTACCCGCTCCCGAATCCAATGAAGGGATCAGTTTCAAGCCGGTTCTCGAAGGGAAACAGCAGACTATTCGAGAGGTCTTGTACGGCGTCTACTGTGGTGGCACCAAGCCCGGCATTCGCTGTGTCAAGCAAGGGGACTGGAAGCTGATCCAATACGATGTTCTTGACGGGCAGGTCCGTGAGAAA